>NZ_VOQX01000101.1:0-14564 GCF_016643525.1 Pantoea sp. Morm
GCAGCCCGGTCATCACCGGGCCGACGGTTTTGCCACGGCTGCGCTCCGATGCCAGCGCCGCTGACGCAGGCACAATGTCCTGCGCCACGGTAGCGGTTAATCCGGTAACAAAGCTGGCGATCAGCAACGCATTGATGCCGCCGGAAAAGCCGCACAGCAGCAGCGCGGCGACCAGCAGCAAGCCTTTAACCAGAATGATGGTGCGGCGATCGTGGCGGTCACCGAGCGGGGCCAGCAGCAGAATCCCCAGCGCGTAACCGGCCTGGGTCAGCATCGGTACCATACCAACGCTGCCAATGCCCACATTGAACTGTTTACTGATGATATCCAGCATCGGCTGGCTGTAGTAAATCGATGCCACGCTGAGACCGGCACCGGCCGCCAGCGTAAACACCAACGGTGCCGGCAGCTTTTCAGCAGGCATGGCAGAAGATTGAGACATGGCAGACATAGTGGTTTTCCCCCGTGATAATGCGCTTATTAAAGCGCGTTGCGGCCATACGCGGTAGACTGCTATGACACAGAACTGTTATGCATGGTACGTATGAGCACACTCACCAGCGTTGACCGCATCGAACTGATGCAGACGTTTATCCGCATTGTTGAAAGCGGTTCGCTGTCGGCGGCCGCGGCGCAGCTCGGCACCACCCAACCCACCGTGAGTCGCCGTCTGCAGGCGCTGGAGCAGCGGCTCGGCCTGAAACTGATTTTACGCACCACCCATGCGCTGAAACTCACCGACGACGGAGAGCGCTGCTATGCCCAGGCACGGCAGCTGGTGGCCACCTGGCACGCGCTGGAAGATGAGTTAACCGGCGCGAATGACGACCCGATCGGCACCCTGCGTGTGCGTGCGCCGCATGCGTTTGGTCAGGATCAGTTGATTGCGCCGCTGATGGATTATCTGCAGCGCTATCCGCGCCTGGCAGTGGAGTGGATGCTCAACGACCGCACGCCGGACTTTGTCAGTGAAAACGTTGACTGCGCCATTCAGGTCGGCGCGCCCACCGATCCGTCGGTGGTGGCGGTGCTGCTGGCAGAAGTGCCGCGCTTTGTCGTCGCGGCACCGGCGCTGCTGGCAGCTCATGCGCCGGTGCAAGAGGTTACCCAACTGACGCAGTTGCCGTGGCTGGCGCTGACCAGTTTTTATCGTAATGAAATTGCGCTGCAGCGTCTCAGCGACGGCCAGCCAATCAACCTGGCGATTGCCCCGCGCCTCGCCAGCGATAGCCTGTACGCGGTGCGCAAAGCCGCGCTGGCGGGCATGGGCGCCGCGATTGTGTCGTCATGGGTGGTGCAGGAGGATTTAGCCAGCGGCGCGCTGGTACAGCTGGTGCCCGACTGGCAGGCGCCGCCGCTGCCGGTGTGGCTGACCTACCCGTGGGCCAGTTATTATCCGGCCCGCCTGCAGCATTTTTTCGCGATGATCAGGGACGTGATGCCGCAGCTGACCGGCACGCAGCCGGTGCGGTGATGGGCCAAGTCGCCATGAATGGCGACCCTACGGGACACTGCGGTTTTTTACAGGGTGCGCATTCATGTGCACAGGGTACGACTGGCCAGGTCGCCATGAATGGCGACCCTACGGGCATTGCGGTTTTTACAGGGTGCGCATTGATGCGCACCTGATGTAATCGGTCAGCTCGTGCGTAAAGGTCACGATTTCTTTTCAACCTTCGACATATTATCCAGCCAGCCCATCACAAAGGCCGACAGCACGAAGGTCAGGTGGATGATCACGTACCACATCAGCTTTTCGTTGGCGACGTTGCGCGCATCCATAAAAATACGCAGCAGGTGAATCGATGAGATCGCCACAATCGAAGCTGCCACTTTGTTTTTCAGCGAGCCGGAATCCATCTTGCCGAGCCAGCTCAGCTTCTCTTTGCTTTCATCGATATCCAGCTTGGAGACAAAGTTCTCATAGCCGGACAGCATCACCATGACCAGCAGGCCACCGACCAGCGTCATGTCCACCAGCGACAGCAGCAGCAGAATCAGATCGTTTTCCGCGATGCTGAGAATGTTGGGCAACAGGTGAAAAATTTCCTGAAAAAATTTAACCGTCAGCGCCAGCAGCCCCAGCGAAAGTCCAATGTAAACCGGTGCCAGCAGCCAGCGCGATGCATACATCAGGTTTTCGGTAAAACGTTCCATAAGTTCCCATTTATCAACAGACAAGCCATCGAGTATAACCGAACTTATGTGAAGTTATTTCAGTGCTTCTTCAGAAATTTCAGGCGCGACTGGCAGCGGCAGCGACAGGCGAAACACCGCCCCGCCCTGCGGCCGGTTTTCCGCCCAGATGCGTCCGCGATGCGACTCAATAATGGTTTTGCTGATGGCCAGCCCCAGCCCGACGCCCGGCACGGCCGACTCCTTGTCGCCGCGGGCAAACTTGTCAAAAATGCGCGTCAGATTCTCCGGCGCAATGCCCGGCCCGTTGTCCCAGACAGCGATCTCCAGCCGCGCTTTATCGCGCCAGGCGCGAATGCCGTGCTGCGCGGCATTGCCGGCATACTTCAGGCTGTTTTCGATCAGGTTGGTAAACACCCGCTCCAGCATCGCGCTGTCGCCTTTGATCAGCACCAGCTCCGGCGGTAAATCCAGCGTAAAGTCGTGCCCTTTCAGCGACGGTCCCATGCTGCTTAGCGCGCCGCCAATCACCTCGTCCAGCGCCACCCACTCTTCGCGCAGGTTGAGCCCGCCGGACTGAATACGCGCCATATCCAGCATGTTACTCACCAGCCGGATGGTGCTCAGCGTCTGTTCGCGAATCTGATTGGCCTGGCCAACATATTTCGACTGCTCGCTGGCGAGGTCCAGCATCAGCATCTCAGCCTGGCCAAACAGCACCGTCAGCGGCGTGCGCAGATCGTGGGACAGCGCCGACAGCAGCGCATTACGCAGCTGCTCGCGCTCGGCGGCCAGCCGTGACGCGGCTTCGCTGTGCGACAGCGCCATGCGTTCCAGCGCGTTGGCAATCAGCACCGTAAAGGTCTCCACCAGCCGCTGCTGTTCGGGAATCATCAGCTGGCGCAGGTTGTCCGGCTCCACCACCAGCAGGCCGCGGCAGTGCGCCCCGCTTTTCAGCGGCAGAATCTGGTACGGCACCGCCGGTAACGTATCGGTGCCGGCACCGGCCGGTTGCCCTTTGCTGTAGCTCCATTTGGCGATGCCGAGGTCGGGCGGCGTCCCGATGCTACTTTCACCCGCCGACTGCAGCTCACCCTGCTCGTCCGGCAGTAGCAGCTGGCTGCGCGCCTGCAGCGTCACCTCAATGACGCGCTGGCTGGTGGCAGCGATATCCTGCGGCGTCAGCGCGCTGCCGAGCGATTTCGCCATCTCATACAGATGGCGCGCACGCTGTTCGCGGTAGCGCGCCACCCGCGCCTGATAGCGCACGCCGGCGGTGAGATTCCCGACAATCACCCCGACCGCCAGCATCACCGCAAAGGTCACCAGATATTGCAGATCCGATACCGCCACCGTGCCGGTAGGCGCCACAAACACCAGGTCGAAGGCCAGAATATTGATTACCGTGGCGAACACCGACGGCCAGCGGCCAAAGCGCAGCGCCACCAGCACCACCGCCAGCAGATAGATCATCACCGCGTTGGCGGTATCAAATTCCACCAGCCACCAGCGGCCGATCAGCGTCACCAGCACGCACAGCGCGATCGCCATCAGACACCCACGCAGGTGCAGCCGCCATTTCTCGCCGCTGGCACGCTGGCCGCTCAGGGCCGCTGGCACATCGCGCACCGGCTCATCCAGCGCCACCACTAGCAGGTCGAGCTCCGGCCCCAGCTCGCCGAGACGCTGGGCAAAGCTGTCGCGTCGCCAGCGCCGCTGCGGCTGGCGGCCGGTGACGATTTTGCCGAGATTGTGCTCGCGCGCATAGCGCAGCACCGCACGCGCCTCGTCCGGATCGGACAGCGTGGCGGTCTCCGCGCCCAGCTCCTGCGCCAGCTGCAGCGTGCGCAGAATGGCGCGCCTCTGCGCTTCCGGCAGTCGGTTGAGGCGCGGCGTTTCCACATACACCGCATGCCACTCACTGCCGAGACGGGCAGCGAGACGGGCGGCGGTGCGTACCAGCTTTTCACTGCCGGTGTCGTCACCGATGCACAGCAGAATCGCGTCGCGCGTGTGCCACACTTTGTCGCGCCCCTGCTGATCGCGCCAGGCGCGCATCTGATCGTCTACCCGGTCGGCCGTGCGGCGCAGCGCCAGTTCACGCAGCGCGAACAAGTTGCCTTTGCGGAAGAAATTTTCGATGGCGCGCTCGGCGCGGTCGCCGACGTACACTTTGCCCTCTTTCAGCCGCTGACGCAGATCGTCCGGCGGCAGATCCACCAGCACCACTTCATCGGCGCTGTCGAAAAAGGGATCGGGTACGGTTTCGCGCACCTGAATGCCGGTGACGCCGCCCACCACGTCATTCAGGCTCTCCAGATGCTGCACGTTGACGGTGGTAATCACGTCGATACCGGCATCCAGCAGCTCTTCAATGTCCTGCCAGCGCTTGGGATGGCGCGAGCCCTGTACGTTGGTGTGCGCCAGTTCGTCCATCAGGATCACCGCCGGATGGCGCGCCAGCGCGGCGTCGAGGTCGAACTCCGCATGGCGCGACCGACCGGTGGCGCGCCGCGCCAGCACCGCCAGCCCCTGCAGCAGCGCGGCGGTCTCTTCACGGCCGTGGGTTTCGACCACGCCAGCCAGCACGTCCAGTCCCTGCGCCCGCAGGCGCTGCGCCTCCTGCAGCATGGCGTAGGTTTTTCCTACGCCCGCACAGGCGCCGAAGTAGATTTTCAGTTTACCGCGATGGCTGTCGCTGTGATTGAGCAGCAGGGCATCGGGATCGGGGCGTGGTAATTCGTCGTGTATGTCGTTCAAATATTGAGTTCCGTACGAACAATGAAACGGTCGCCATAAATGGCGTTACGCTGTGGTGCGGGCATCGAAACGGTCGCCATGAATGGCGACCCTACGTTTGTAGGGTGCGCATTCATGCGCACCGAATTCACCTCATCCCTGCAAATCATCCAGCGCCATATTCAGCCGCAGCACGTTCACCGTTTCTTCGCCGATAAACGGCAGCAGCGGGCGCTCGGTGTTGCGCGCAATCAGCGCCTCGACGTCTTTCAGCGTCATATTGCGCGCTGCCGCAACGCGCGGTGCCTGCCACAGCGCCGCTTCAGGGGAGATATCCGGATCCAGGCCGCTGCCTGAAGCGGTTACCAGCTCCACCGGCACCGCTGCCGGCGCCTGCGGATTGGCAGCGCGCAGCGCAGCCACCCGCTCCGCCACCGCTTTATCCAGCGCCGGATTACTGGCGGCAAGGTTGCTGCCGCCTGACGCCTGCGCATTGTACGGCACGTCGCTGGTGGCCGATGGACGGCCCCAGAAGTGCCCCGGCTGGCTGAACGCCTGACCGATCTGCTCTGAGCCGCGCACCGCGCCGTCGCGCTCAATCAGCGAACCGTTGGCCTGCGACGGAAACCACCACTGCGCCAGGCCGGTGGTCAGCAGCGGATAAACCGCGCCGGTCAGCAGGGTAAGCAGCACTAACAATACTATAGCCGGACGTAACTGACTCATTTCTCTTCTCCTTACACCAGGCCCGACAGCGTCAGCAGCAGGTCGATCGCTTTAATGCCAATAAACGGCACCACTAAACCGCCTACGCCATAAATCCACAGATTGCGCCGCAGCAGCGCTGCCGCGCTCATCGGCCGATAGCTCACGCCTTTCAGCGCCAGCGGAATCAAAAACACAATCACCAGCGCGTTGAAGATCACCGCCGACAGGATCGCCGAGGCCGGTGAATGCAGCGCCATCACGTTCAGCATATTGAGCTGCGGATAGGTCACGGCAAACGCCGCCGGGATGATGGCGAAGTATTTCGCCACATCGTTGGCGATACTGAAGGTGGTAAGCGAACCGCGCGTCATCAGCATCTGTTTGCCGATGTGCACCACTTCCAGCAGTTTGGTCGGGTTCGAGTCAAGATCGACCATGTTGCCCGCCTCTTTCGCCGCCTGGGTGCCGGAGTTCATCGCCACCGCCACGTCAGCCTGCGCCAGTGCGGGCGCATCGTTGGTGCCGTCGCCGGTCATCGCCACCAGGCGCCCTTCCGCCTGATACTGGCGAATCAGCGCCAGCTTGGCTTCCGGCGTCGCTTCCGACAGGAAGTCATCGACACCGGCTTCCGCCGCAATCGCCGCGGCGGTTAACGGGTTATCACCGGTGATCATCACCGTTTTGATGCCCATCTTGCGCAGCTCGGCGAAACGCTCCTTAATGCCGCCTTTAACGATGTCCTTTAACGCCACCACGCCCAGCACCTGCGCGCCTTCAGCCACCACCAGCGGCGTACCGCCGGCGCGCGCCACCTCTTCCACCCGGGCATTGACCTCAGCCGGGAAGCTGCCGTGGCTGGCTTCGATATGACGGCGTACCGCATCCACCGCGCCTTTGCGGATCAGGCGATCCTGCACGTTGACGCCGCTCATGCGCGTCTGCGCGGAGAACGGGATAAAGCTGGCGCCCATGCTGCTGAGATCGCGTTCGCGCAGGTTAAATTTCTGCTTCGCCAGTACCACGATGCTGCGCCCTTCCGGCGTTTCATCGGCCAGCGATGCCAGCTGCGCCGCATCGGCCAGCTGCTGCTCGCTGACGCCCGGCGCAGGCAGGAACTGCGTTGCCTGGCGGTTACCGAGCGTGATGGTGCCGGTTTTGTCCAGCATCAGCACATCCACGTCACCGGCGGCCTCCACGGCGCGCCCGCTGGTGGCAATCACGTTGGCTCCCAGCATGCGGCTCATGCCCGCCACGCCAATCGCCGACAGCAGTCCGCCGATGGTGGTGGGAATCAGGCACACCAGCAGCGCCACCAGCACCGTCACGCTAACCGGCGTGCCGCCCCAGGCGGAAAACGGCCACAGCGTGGCGGTCGCCAGCAGGAACACAATGGTCAGCGACACCAGCAGGATGGTCAGGGCGATTTCGTTGGGCGTTTTGCGGCGTTTCGCGCCTTCCACCATGGCGATCATGCGGTCGAGAAAGGTTTCGCCCGGATTGACGCTGCACTGAATCACCAGCCAGTCCGACAGGATGCGCGTCCCGCCGGTTACCGAGGCAAAATCCCCGCCGGATTCACGAATCACCGGTGCCGATTCGCCGGTGATGGCGCTCTCATCCACTGACGCGCCGCCCTCCAGCACTTCACCGTCGCACGGGATGATGTCCCCGGCTTCCACCAGCACCACATCGCCTTTGCGCAGCGTATCGGCCGCCACCGGCCGCCACTGCGCACCGTGAAACGGTTCCGCCAGTTTCTTCGCATCGCTGTGCTTGTTCACCCCTTTCAGGCTGTTGGCCTGCGCCTTGCTGCGCCCTTCCGCCAGCGCTTCGGCGAAGTTAGCGAACAGCACGGTAAACCACAGCCAGATGGCGACCGCCGCGGTAAAGCCGGCGCTGCCGTTCAGTTGCCCCGCCGCCATACCGATGGCCAGCAGCGAGGTGAGCACGCTGCCGATCCACACCAGAAACATCACCGGGTTGCGAAACTGTACGCGCGGATCGAGTTTTTTCACCGCATCCAGCATCGCGGTGCGTGTCAGCGCCGCATCAAACAGCGCCAGTTGTTGACGACTCATGATTCCGTTATCCCTGAATAAGTTGCAGATGTTCCGCCACCGGGCCAAGCGCCAGCGCGGGAACGAAGGTCAGCGCACCTACCAGCAGCACGGTGCCCACCAGCAGTGCGATAAACAGCGGGCCGTGAGTCGGCAGCGTGCCGTTGCCCACCGGCTGAATTTTCTTCGCCGCCAGCGAACCGGCAATGGCCAGCACCGGAACGATGATGCCGAAGCGGCCGACCAGCATGCAGAAGCCCAGCAGCAGGTTCCAGAACGGGGTGTTGGCGCTGAGACCGGCGAAGGCGCTGCCGTTGTTGTTGGCCGCCGACGATACCGCATACAGCACCTCACTGAAGCCGTGAATGCCAGGGTTGGCCATACCGGCGCGTCCGGCTTCGGTCATCATCGCCAGCGCAGTACCCAGCAGCACCAGCGTCGGCGTCACCAGAATCGCCAGCGCGGTCATTTTCATCTCCCACACATCGATCTTTTTGCCCATGTACTCCGGCGTACGGCCAATCATCAGACCGGCGATAAACACCCCGAGCAGCACGAACAGCAGCATGCCGTACAAGCCGGCACCGACGCCGCCAAACACCACTTCGCCCAGCTGCATCAGCCACATCGGCACCATGCCGCCCAGCGCAGTGAAGGAGTCATGCATGGCATTTACCGCGCCGCACGACGCCGCAGTGGTGATCACCGCAAACAGGCTGGAGTTGAGAATGCCGAAGCGTGTCTCCTTGCCTTCCATGTTGATCGCGCTATCGGCGCCCAGGGTCAGAAAGTGCGGATTGCCGCGCAGCTCAGCCCACATCACCGCGACCACCGCCAGCACAAACATGATGCTCATAGCCCACAGCAGCATATGGCCCTGACGGCGATCGCCCAGCTGCTGACCAAAGGCAAAACACAGCGCGGCCGGGATCAGGAAGATGCTCAGCATCTGCACAAAGTTGGTCAGTGCCGTAGGGTTTTCGAACGGATGCGCCGAGTTGGCGTTGAAGAAACCGCCGCCATTGGTGCCGAGCATTTTGATCGCTTCCTGCGAGGCCACCGGCCCGAGCGGCAGCGTTTGCTGCGCGCCTTCCAGCGTGGTGAAGGCATGATAGGGTTCAAAGTTCTGAATGCTGCCCTGGCTGACAAAAAACAGCGCCATCAGCAGGCTAATCGGCAGCAGCACGTAGACGGTGATACGCGTCAGGTCGCGCCAGGCGTTACCGAGCGTTTCCAGCGAACGGTTGGCAAAACCGCGCATCAGCGCAAACGCCACCGCAATACCGGTTGCCGCCGAAAGGAAGTTTTGCACCGTTAAGCCCGCCATCTGGCTGAAGTAACTCAGCGTGCTCTCGCCTGCGTACGCCTGCCAGTTGGTGTTGGTGACAAAGCTGATCGCCGTATTGAGCGCCAGATCCCAGCTCAGGCCAGGCAGATGCTGAGGATTGAGCGGCAGCGCGCCTTGCCCCATCAGCATCGCCAGCAGCAGCACAAAGCCGAGCGCGTTAAACAGCAGGATGGCCAGCAGATAGTGCGGCCAGCGCATCGCCGCGCCGTCAACGCCGGCCAGACGCCACAGCACGCGTTCGCTGCGCGCCAGCAGGGGTTTATCCGCCACCATCAGCGCCAGCAAGCGGCCCAGCGGCTGCGCCAGCACCATCAACACCAGCAGATAGCACGCAATCAGTAAAAACGCATTCGCCGCCATCAGAATGCCTCCGCATTAAGCAGGGCATAAATCAGGTAGCCCAGTAATAAAAATACCAGCACGATGCCGGCTATCACGCCCACACTCACAGCAACCTCCAGAGGATTTGGTAGTGCAGCAAGCATGCGCGGCGCGGCATAAAGAAGGGGTAAAAAGGCGCAGAGCGGGCGTAAAGAAAGTATAAAAACGCGGGCAGATCAGGCGCTTTCCAGCGCCCAGATGCGGTTCAGGTCAACGTTGTGCCACAAGCCGCTGTCCTCAGCGCCGGTGATGGTATCGGTGCAGAAGCTGTCGCCGAGGTCCAGCGCTTCCGGTTTGACCTCGCGCTGCGAATGCAGCGACCAGAACACATGCACTTTGGGTTTCAGCAGCGATTTTTCCCCGGCCTGCACCACCAGCGCCACGCGCCCGGAGGCCAGCCGTACCAGCGAGCCCACCGGATAAATACCGATGGTGCGCACAAACGCGTGCAGCAGCGCACTGTCAAAGTGGCCGCGCCAGCTCAGCATATTGTGCATCGCCTCCGCCGGCGTCCAGCCTTTGCGATACGGGCGATCGGAGGTCACCGCGTCGTAGACGTCACACACCGCCGCCATGCGTGCGTAGAGCGAAATCTCTTCGCCCTGCAGCCGATGCGGATAGCCGCTGCCATCGAATTTTTCATGGTGATGCAGCGCAATATCCAGCAAATCTTCATCCGCATGGGCTTCCATCAGCATTTGCGCACCGACGATTGGATGCTGGCGCATAATCGTAAACTCTTCGTCGGTGAGCTTATCCGGCTTGTTGAGGATGGTCAGCGGCACCGCGGCTTTACCGACGTCATGCAGCAATCCGCCCATGCCCACGCGACGCAGCTGCTGCTCATCCAGCCCCATTTTCTTGCCCAGCGAAATCATCAGACCGCACACCGCCATGGAGTGCAGGTAAGTGTAATCATCATGATTTTTCAGCCGCGCCACGCTGAGCAGCGCGGTTGGCTCGCGGGTAATCGATCCGGCAATTTCATCGACCAGCTCAAGGGTAAAGGCAAGATCGAGGCCCTGCCCCATGCGCGCTTCGTTGAACATCGCCAGCACCTGCGGCTTGCCCTGGTTGAAGATGCACTGCGCCTGATCCATCTCGCGGAAAAACGGCGTCTGCGGAATGTCTTTTTTCGGCTGCGGCGTGGCAGGCGCGCGCACCGACCGCTCGGGATCAATCCATACCTGCTGGATCCCCTCGTTACGGATCAGGGCGATCTGACGCTTATCGGTGATCAGCATCTGGTTGCGAATGCGTTTGTCCTTGATCCACCAGACCTCAAGCTTGTGGATAAACATGCCTGGCCGCAGCTCGTCAACGGTAATCAGCTTTATCACGATATCGCTCCTTAATATCAGTGGATGGTAAGGAGTGATATCGGCAGCTGAGCAAAAAATCTTCAGGGCGGCGTAACTGGTCGGGACAGGCAGGAACGTTTATGCATAGCGCAATAAATTGCGCCGCTACCGCGCAGTGCATTAAGCCACTTTAATGCCAGCCTTTTGCGCCCTTTTCTCTTCTGTTGCAGCGGCAGCGTTGTGCCGATCGCCTACGCGTTCAATCGGGCCCATCACCAGCAGGAACAGCAGTGCCGCGACGACACAGTGCGCACCGACGAACACCAGGCCAATGCTGTAGCTGCCGGTCAGGCCAACGATCACGCCAAACAACAGCGGCGTGATAAAGCCCGCCATGTTGCCGATGCCGTTGAAGATCGCGCCGGCGAGGCCAACCGCCTCTTTGGGTGCCGTATCGCTGACCACGGTCCAGGTGCCCGCGCCCGCCGCCACGCCTTTGCCGAAGAAGGCAAACGACATGATGGCGATAATGCCGGCGTTGGAAGGGATCACCGCCGCCAGAATCAGCGAGGCAGCCATCAGCATGCCAACGATGTACGGCGTTTTGCGCGCCCACGACAGGCTCCAGCCGCGCGCCAGCAGCTTATCTGAGATGTAGCCACCGCTGATGCCGCCCAGAAAGCCAAACAGCGCCGGTGCAATGGTGGCGAAACCGGCATCCAGAATGTTCATGCCGCGCGCCTGCACCAGATAGATCGGGAACCAGGTAATGAAGAAGTAGCTAAGCGCGATGGTGCAATACTGGCCGAGGTAGGCGCACCACAGCATGCGGTTGGTAAGCAATGTTTTGAACATCGCTTTGCTGACCGGTGGCCGTGCGCGCAGCGTTTGCGCAGCGTCGATATCCACCAGCGCGCCCCCCTGTTCAATGTAATGCAACTCGCTGGCGGAAACGTGCGGATGCTGACGCGGGCTGCGCATATAGCCCGCCCAGACAAACACCGCCAGCACGCCGATGCCGCCAAGCACAAAGAATGGCCATTCCCAGCCATAACGCGACACCAGCCAGCCGGAGAGCGGTGAGAATATCGCCACGGCAAAGTATTGTGCCGAGGCAAACAGCGACGATGCGCGTCCGCGCTCTGCGCCCGGGAACCACATAATGACTGCGCGCGCGTTGGCGGGAAAGCTCGGCGCCTCAATCAGGCCCAGCGCGAAGCGCAGCGCAAACATCAGCGTCAGCGCCATGGTCATGCCACTGGAAAACTCACCGACAAATCCCATCAGCAGGGTCGAAACCGACCACAGCGCCAGCGTCACGCCGTAGACCTTTTTGGTGCCGAAGCGATCGAGAATCAATCCGCCGGGGATCTGACCGATAACATACGCCCAGCTGAAGGCCGAAAGGATCAGGCCGAGCTGGATCGCCGACAGGCCAAACTCCTGTTTGATCGCTGAGCCGGAGATCGACAGGATCGAGCGATCGGCATAAGCGACCACTGACAGGAACAGAATCAGGCAAAGGATCCAGATACGCACATGGCTGTTCTGGCTGCGGTTTTTGCGTTGCAACATAGGCTGAATTCCTTGATGGAGGAGCATCCTGCCCCGAAGCGATGATGGTCAGGAATACCGCGCAGATTTCCCTGTTCAGCAACTATAGGAAGCCAGTGTTGCTCTGGTCATTGTGCGAATGAAGGAATCCGCGCGGCGAAACGGCGCGGGTTTTGGTCGCTGACACAAAGCCGGGTGCGGTAGCGCACAAAATCTTTAATCCGTGCTGGCTTTCGCCGCGGAATGTGCGCCAGCGCTGAGAAAAGAGTTTGCGCGATCACTATGAGCAGGCAAAGCATCCATGCGCGTCGGGCAAATTGTGCGCTGCACAGCAAATTACCACGCAGCAGATTGCCAGCTCTGCTGCCGGCTCGTAGGCTGAAAATGATTTCATTGAGCCATTTTCAACACCAATGAAAAATTTATTCTAATAAACAGCTTACTCTGGAGTCTGCGATGAAAACCCTCAAGGCGATACTGTTACTTGGCCTGCTGACCAGTTCGGCCTCCGCGCTGGCGGAGAAGATCGGCGTGTCGATGGCCTATTTTGACCAGAACTTCCTTACCATTATTCGTCATGCCATTGATAAAGAAGCTAAAGCGCGCGGGCTGGATGCCCAGTTTGAAGATGCGCGCGGCGACGTCGGCCGCCAGACCGACCAGGTGCAGAGTTTTATCAGCGCCGGCGTGGATGCCATCATCGTCGATCCAGTGGATTCCGCCAGCACACCGCAGCTGACCAGACTGGCGCAGCAGGCGAAAATTCCGCTGGTGTACGTCAACCGCACGCCAGGCGATAAAACCCTGCCACCCGGCGTAGTGTTTGTCGGTTCGGACGAACGCGAATCCGGCACGCTGCAAATGGAGGCGCTGGCTAAACTGGCGAATTATAAAGGTAACGTGGCGATCATGATCGGCAACCTGACCGATGCCGGCGCGCTGCAGCGCACCAAAGATGTCGAGCAGGTGGTGGCGAAATACCCGGGCATGAAAGTGGTACAGAAGCAGCCAGCAAACTATGCGCGCAACGAAGGCATGGACCTGATGCTCAACTGGATTGGCAACGGTGAAGCGATCGATATCGTCGCGGCCAATAACGATGAGATGGCGATTGGTGCGGCAATGGCGCTGGCAAAGAGCAATAAAAAGATTCTGGTGGGCGGCATCGACGCCACGCCGGACGGCCTGAAGGCTCTGGCGCAGGACAAGATGCAGGTGACGGTGTTTCAGGACGCCATCGGTCAGGGCAAAACCTCGGTAGACGTGGCGCAGAAGCTGATTAAAGGCGAGAAAGTGGCTTCACACGTGTGGATCCCGTTCGAGCTGGTGACCAAAGAGAATATGCAAAAATACGTCGAGCGCAGCCAGTAGCAGACGGACACTGCCGGGGCGCGATTATGGCGAGCTGAGTTGCCTGGTGCGCATGAATGCGCACCCTACAGATAGTCTGTGAAATTGTAGGGTCGCCATTGATGGCGACCTGGGTTGCCTGGTGCGCATGAATGCGCACCCTACAGGTAGTCTGTGAAATTGCAGGGGCGCCATTTATGGCGACCTGGCTCCTGGTGCGCATGAATGCGCACCCTACAGATATTCTGCGAACACTGTAGGGGCGCCATTTATGGCAACCTGATTCCTGGTGCGCATGAATGCGCACCCTACAGGTAGTCTGTGAAATTGCAGGGGCGCCATTTATGGCGACCTGGTTACCGGGCGCCCCGGTTCCAGGCCGACGCAACCATCACTCGCGCAGTATCGCCATGACGATAATGTCGTGGTACTCGCCCTCGCGCAGGCAGGCTTTGCGCTTCACGCCTTCCTGCTCAAAGCCCAGGCGCTGATACAGACGCAGCGCGCGCTGATTGTCGTGAAACACTTCCAGCTCAACGCGGATCACGCCCAGCCAGTTAAAAGCATAGTCGATACCGGTGCGGATCAGCCGCTCGCCGATGCCACGACCGCTAAACGCCGGATCGACGCCAATACCAAAACTGATGCTGTGACGCGTACGCGGCCGCTGTTCGGTAAACAGCGTCAGCTCGCCCACCATCTGCCCGTCGATTTCCGCCACAAAGCCGATATAGCCTTCGCTGTCCATACGCTCGAATTTTTTCTGCCAGGTGGCGACGCTGGGAAACGGCAGCTGCGTGGTCCAGCGATACACCTCGGGATGACTGTATAAACGTTGATAGGCGGCGGCATCGCCCGGTTCGCGTCCGCGAATCTGCAAATCCATGTCGATAATCCCTGTTCAGTTGCACTAAGCTGTTAACTCTCACCGATCGGAAAGAGTGGCCTTATGTTGTATCGTCGTTTTGAACGTTTTATCAATATTTTTCA
>NZ_VOQX01000102.1:0-14562 GCF_016643525.1 Pantoea sp. Morm
ACGAGCACGAAGTTAAGTTTGTTGACCTGCGTTTTACCGATACCAAAGGTAAAGAACAGCACGTTACTATCCCTGCTCACCAGGTTAACGCTGACTTCTTCGAAGAAGGCAAAATGTTCGATGGCTCTTCCATCGGCGGCTGGAAAGGCATTAACGAATCAGACATGGTGCTGATGCCGGATGCAACAACTGCCGTAATGGATCCGTTCTTCGAAGATCCGACGCTCATCATCCGCTGTGACATTCTCGAGCCAGGCACACTGCAGGGCTACGATCGCGACCCGCGCTCCATTGCCAAGCGCGCAGAAGAGTTCCTGCGTTCTTCCGGCATCGCCGACACCGTACTGTTCGGACCTGAGCCAGAGTTCTTCCTGTTTGACGACATCCGTTTCGGCTCTTCAACTTCCGGCTCACACGTGGCTATCGACGACATCGAAGCAGCCTGGAACACCGGTAAAGAGTACGAAGGCGGTAACAAAGGTCACCGTCCAGGTCTGAAAGGCGGCTACTTCCCGGTGCCACCGGTTGACTCATCACAGGACATCCGTTCTGCCATGTGTCTGACCATGGAGCAGATGGGTCTGGTGGTTGAAGCGCATCACCACGAAGTGGCAACCGCGGGTCAGAACGAAGTGGCTACCCGCTTCAACACCATGACCAAGAAAGCTGACGAAATTCAGATCTACAAATATGTCGTGCACAACGTTGCGCACGCCTACGGCAAAACGGCTACCTTTATGCCGAAGCCAATGTTTGGCGACAACGGTTCCGGTATGCACTGCCACATGTCACTGTCTAAAGGCGGCGTAAACCTGTTCTCTGGCGACAAATACGGCGGCCTGTCTGAAACTGCCCTGTTCTACATCGGCGGTATCATCAAGCACGCAAAAGCCATCAACGCCCTGGCAAACCCGACCACCAACTCATACAAGCGTCTGGTCCCAGGCTACGAAGCACCGGTAATGCTGGCTTACTCAGCACGTAACCGTTCTGCCTCTATCCGTATCCCGGTAGTGGCCAGCCCGAAAGCACGTCGTATCGAAGCGCGCTTCCCGGATCCAGCGGCTAACCCATACCTGGCGTTCACCGCACTGCTGATGGCCGGCCTCGACGGCGTGATCAACAAGATCCACCCTGGCGATGCGATGGACAAAAACCTGTACGACCTGCCGCCGGAAGAAGAAGCTGAGATTCCAAAAGTGGCCGGTTCACTGGAAGAAGCGCTGAACGCACTGAACGAAGACCGCGAGTTCCTGACCCGTGGCGGCGTGTTCACGGACGACGCTATCGATGCTTACATCGAACTGCGTAAAGCTGACAACGACCGCGTACGCATGACGCCGCACCCGGTTGAGTTCGAACTGTACTACAGCGTTTAATCCTTAAAAGATTCGCGCAGATGCACCGTAGCCGCCAACGCCGCGACGGTGCTAATCCTGGCGCTGAAGATTTTTTGTTGCCGTGGAAACTTTAGCCCATCTCCGGATGGGCTTTTTTCACCGCGAATTCATCGTTCGACGGATAGATTTGCGTCCCCAAAGGCTATAATGCACTAATTTAGTGCAGAGGAACGCTGTATGGCAACTGGCACGCTGCCCGACGCGGGGCAGATTCTCAACTCCCTGATCAACAGTATTTTGCTGGTCGATAACGATCTGGTTATCCACTACGCCAACCCGGCGGCCCAGCAATTACTGGCGCAAAGCTCACGAAAATTGTTCGGCACGCCCTTACCGGAACTTACCGGCTATTTTTCGCTGAACATTGAGGTAATGAGCGAGAGTTTAGGGGCAGGCCAGGGCTTTACCGATAGCGAAGTCACGTTAGTGGTGGATGGCCGCGCGCACATTATGTCGCTCACGGCACAGCGTCTACCCGACGGATTTATTCTGCTGGAAATGGCGCCGATGGATAATCAGCGCCGTCTCAGCCAGGAGCAGATTCAGCACGCCCAGCAGGTTGCCGCGCGCGATCTGGTACGCGGCCTGGCGCACGAAATTAAAAACCCGCTCGGCGGATTGCGCGGCGCGGCACAGCTGTTATCGCGCGCCCTGCCCGATCCGGCGCTGAATGAATATACCAAAGTGATTATTGAGCAGGCCGACCGGCTGCGTAACCTGGTCGACCGCCTGCTGGGTCCGCAGCAGCCCGGACTGCACGTGACCCAGAGCATCCATCAGGTGGCTGAACGTGTGGTTAACCTGGTGTCGATGGAGCTGCCGGAAAACGTCTCGCTGGTGCGTGATTATGACCCCAGCCTGCCGGAGCTGCCACACGACCCGGACCAGATTGAACAGGTGCTGCTCAACGTGGTGCGTAACGCGCTGCAGGCGCTGGGCGAAGCGGGCGGCACCATTGTCATCCGTACCCGTACCGCGTTTCAGCTGACGTTACACGGCACGCGTTACCGGCTGGTGGCGCGTATCGACATTGAAGATGATGGCCCGGGCATTCCGGCCCAGCTGCAGGATACGCTGTTCTATCCGATGGTCAGCGGACGCGAAGGTGGCACCGGTTTAGGTCTCTCTATCGCCCGCAGCCTGATCGATCAGCATTTGGGAAAAATTGAATTTAACAGTTGGCCAGGCCACACCGAATTCTCGGTTTACCTGCCTATTCGCCAGTGAGGTTTCTATGCAACGAGGGATAGTCTGGATCGTCGATGACGATAGCTCCATCCGCTGGGTGCTTGAACGTGCGCTCACTGGAGCCGGTTTAAGCTGCGCCACCTTTGACAGCGGCAACGAGGTGCTGGATGCGCTCTCGACCAAAACCCCGGACGTATTATTGTCGGATATTCGTATGCCAGGCATGGATGGTCTGGCGCTGCTGAAGCAGATCAAACAGCGTCATCCGATGCTGCCGGTCATCATTATGACCGCGCATTCGGACCTCGACGCGGCGGTCAGCGCTTATCAGCAGGGCGCGTTTGATTACCTGCCAAAGCCGTTTGATATTGATGAAGCGGTCGCACTGGTAGAGCGCGCCATCAGTCACTATCAGGAGCAGCAGCAGCCGCGCAATCAGCCGGTAAGCGGCCCGACCACCGACATCATCGGCGAAGCGCCGGCGATGCAGGATGTCTTCCGCATCATCGGCCGTCTGTCGCGTTCGTCGATCAGCGTGCTGATCAACGGCGAGTCCGGTACCGGTAAAGAGCTGGTCGCGCATGCGCTGCATCGCCACAGCCCGCGCGCCAAATCCCCGTTTATCGCGCTGAATATGGCGGCGATCCCGAAGGATTTGATCGAATCGGAGCTGTTTGGCCACGAGAAAGGCGCGTTTACCGGCGCGAACCAGATTCGTCAGGGCCGCTTTGAGCAGGCCGATGGCGGCACGCTGTTTCTCGACGAAATCGGCGATATGCCGCTTGATGTACAGACGCGCCTGCTGCGCGTGCTGGCCGATGGCCAGTTCTATCGTGTTGGCGGCTATGCGCCGGTCAAAGTGGATGTGCGCATCATCGCTGCAACTCACCAGAATCTGGAGCTGCGCGTGCAGGAGGGCAAATTCCGTGAGGACCTGTTCCATCGCCTCAACGTGATTCGCGTGCATCTGCCGCCGCTGCGTGAACGTCGCGAGGATATCCCGCGTCTGGCGCGCTACTTCCTGCAGGTCGCAGCGCGTGAGCTGGGCGTGGAAGCGAAAATTCTGCATCCGGAGACCGAAGCTGCGCTGACACGGCTGCACTGGTCGGGCAATGTGCGCCAGCTGGAGAACACCTGCCGCTGGCTGACGGTGATGGCTGCGGGCCAGGAAGTGCTGATTCAGGATCTGCCGCCGGAGCTGTTTGAGTCGAGTACGCCGGAAAATCCGGTGCAGTCGCTGCCGGACAGCTGGGCAACGCTGCTGGCGCAGTGGGCAGACCGCGCGCTGCGTTCCGGTCATCAGAACCTGCTGTCAGAAGCACAGCCGGAGATGGAGCGTACGCTGCTGACCACTGCGCTGCGTCATACGCAGGGCCACAAGCAGGAAGCGGCACGTTTACTGGGCTGGGGCCGCAATACGCTCACGCGTAAACTGAAAGAACTGGGCATGGAATAACGCGGAAAAGTGTAAAAGGGTTATTTATTGCACATTTTCTGCGCGTAACATCTGTACAGACCGGTGCCGTTCAGTATCATACGGGCGGCAATCGGGAGAGGCTAACATGTTGCAATCTGTCATCCAGCTGATCGCGCATAACGTGGCGGCAATCGGTAATGCTGTGACTCACTCACCGCAAACCGCGCTGGCCGCCGTGGTCTGCGCCATCAGCGTCAGTCTGTTCAGTTAACATAAAGGGAGCGCTGGCTCCCTTTATGCTTAAATTACCCGCGAAAATTGCTGCATCCGTGCTTTCTGCCGCAGATAGCGGTCAAAGCACATGCAGATGTTGCGAATCAGCAGACGGCCAATGCCGGTGACCTGCAGCCGGCGCTCACCGATCTCAAGCAAGCCGTCCGCCACCAGCGGCGTCAGCAGCGCTAAGTCCTCAGCGAAATAGCGTTCAAACACCACCGGCCACCGGGCTTCGATGTCGGCAAAATCCAGCGCAAAGTTACAGATCAGCGCTTTAATTACATCCCGCCGCAGACAATCATCCTCGCTCAGGGTTAAACCGCGCCACAGCGCATGGCCCTGCTGTTCAACGCTGGCATACCAGGCTTTTAACTCTTTCTGATTCTGCGCATAGCTGTCGCCCAGCATGCTGATGGCCGAAACGCCCAGCCCGAGCAGTTCGGTTTCGCCCTGCGTGGTGTAACCCTGGAAGTTGCGATGCAGTACGCCGGCGCGCTGCGCCACCGCCAGTTCATCATCCGGTTTGGCAAAATGGTCCATGCCAATAAACTGGTAACCCGCACCGGTCAGCGTCGCGATGGTTTGCTGCAGGATTTGCAGCTTCTGCGCCGCCGTCGGCAGCTCCTCATCTTTGATTTTGCGCTGAGCGGCAAACAGCGCAGGCATGTGCGCATAGTTGAAGACGCTGAGGCGATCCGGATTGAGCGCAATCACCCGCTGCAGCGTAAAGGCAAAGCTCTCTGGCGTCTGTAGCGGCAGGCCGTAGATTAAATCCAGACTGACTGAGCGGAATCCCTGCGCGCGGGCACGCTGCACCAGGGCGAAAATGGTCTCTTCATCCTGAACGCGGTTGACCCGCTCCTGCACCGCCTTGTTGAAATCCTGCACGCCCATGCTCAGGCGATTGAAGCCCTCCGCGCGCAGGTGATCGATCATCTCCAGCTCAATTTCACGCGGATCGACTTCGATCGACATCTCAACATCGTCAGCGATGTCGAAATGGCTGCGCAGCAGCGCCACCAGCCGGCTGACCTGCTGCTGATTAAGGAAGGTGGGCGTGCCGCCGCCCCAGTGCAGCTGCGTAACGCGACGGCCGGCAAACAGCGGAGCGCGCTGACGAATCTCCTGCGCCAGAACCTCCAGATAGCGATCGGCCTTGTGCAGCTGGCGCGTCACGATTTTATTGCAGCCGCAGAAGTAACACAGACGATGGCAGAACGGGATATGCACATACAGCGATAGCGCGCGCTCGGGATAGCGCTCAACCGCGCGCTGAAAATCGCTCGCGCCAAAGCTTTCACTGAATTCCAGCGCGGTGGGATAGGAGGTGTAGCGTGGACCGGCGTAATTGTATTTTTCGATGAGCCGCTGATCCCACTCAATCTGCTGCGATGACATGCTCACTCCTTACGGTGACGTCGTCTGAGGGCGGGTCGCGTGGCAGAAGAGGAGAAGAAGCGCTGGGCGGAACGCCGCCGTAAGCGCGATTTCAGCCGCGACAGGCGGCGTAGTTTAAACAATAACCACAGCAGATAACATGTCAGCAGCAGCGCTAAAATTGATCCAGGCCAAAACATAGGTGAATACCTGTTTAGCGCGGCATGCGCAAAGCCGCATGCCGATCAAAAATGGCGGTTAGTGGCCCTTAAGCAGGCGCATCATATCCTCTTCTGCCTGCTCGTCTTCGGCGTCGTCGTCCAGCGCAATGCCCAGCGTTTCCATCAGCTCGTCAATGCGATCCAGCGTCTCATCCAGCCACGCCTGATCTTCTGCGCTCAGGGTTTCGCCGCTCTCAAGGCGATCGAGCAGCGTGTCGAGACGCTCATCGTTCTCCAGCTTCGCCAGCTCTTCCTGCGGCGTCAGACGCACTTTTTCGGCTTTGGGCTTTGGCTTCGCCACTTTCTTTTCGGGCAGAGTTTTGCCGTCCGCCACCAGCGCGACTGGCTTTTTGCTGCCCACGCGCGGATCGGCGCTCTTTTGGCTGTGCCCTTTACCGGCGCTCTGCGTTTCCGGGTTGGCGCGGCTGCCGGATTTGTGGCCGCTGTGCTTTTTATCGCGCTTGCGATCGCGGGCTTCCTGGTTCAGTTCTTCACGCGATTTGCGTTTCGCTTTAGCAGCAGGTTTGCCACGCTGGGCTGGTGCAGGTTGCTTCATGTGTTCGGTCTCGGCGATGCCTGGTGAGTTCAGTATAGAATTGCGGCGAAATCTAGCAGAAAGATGACAAAGAAAAAAGGCGATAGCCTGTGCTATCGCCTTATTTCGCACCTTCATACGAAGGAAACACGCGTCAAATCCTTTACGGCTCACAACGTCCCGGTTGCTCCATCGCCACATCGCTCCTGCGAGTAATCCCTGTCCCTGTCCGATTCCTGCCTGAATCGCTCTCCTGCCATGCTCGCGGTCATCCCCGACGCTCCTGAGCTCATCATCCTGATGGGTGCTGCCGTGCACTGACAACAAATGTAGACCAAACAGTAAATTGAACAAGTGAGACTTGTCTCTAATTTAGAGCGGTCTTTTTCATGTTTAACGTAATACATTGAAAATAAACAATATTATAACGAATGAACGTTGCATGAATCCGTCATCACTGGTAGCAGTTAGCGGCGATCTCTTACAAAATGGCGCGTTAAGACGCCTGTCGGGCACTTTTGCGCCATAACAGGTATAATCAGCGCCATTGCCCGATCATTCTGCTGGAGTTTTACATTGTCTGCTTTGAACTATCACGTCACCCATTTCATGCTCAGCGCGCCGGATATTCGTCATTTACCGGCGGATACGGGCATTGAAGTTGCCTTTGCCGGGCGCTCAAATGCAGGCAAATCCAGCGCGCTGAATACCCTGACCAACCAGAAAAGCCTGGCGCGTACCAGTAAAACACCAGGTCGCACGCAGCTGATTAACCTGTTTGAAGTGGTGGAAGGCAAACGCCTGGTGGATTTACCAGGTTACGGTTATGCGGAAGTCCCGGAAGAGATGAAGCGTAAATGGCAGCGCGCGCTGGGTGAATATTTGCAGAAACGTCAGGCCCTGAAAGGACTGGTGGTGCTGATGGATATCCGCCATCCGCTTAAAGATCTCGATCAGCAAATGGTTGAGTGGGCGGTGCAGAGCGGTATTCCAGTTATGATTCTGCTGACTAAAGCCGACAAGCTGGCTTCCGGTGCCCGTAAAGCGCAGCTGAACATGGTGCGTGAGGCATCGCTGGCATTTATGGGCGATGTCCAGGTCGAGATGTTCTCATCGCTGAAAAAACTGGGCGTCGATAAGCTGCGTCAGAAACTTGATACCTGGTTTAGCGAGCTGACTCCGGCGCAGGAAGGCGGCGGTGAAGCGCTGTCAGAGTAGCGCCTGAGCGGACCTTTGCGTCCGCTTTTTTTCAGAAAAAGCCCAATAAAAAACGCCCCAGTCATAAATGACTGGGGCGGCTAATATTCAGCCAAATCCGATTACGTGAAGTAAAAGGTCTGAAAGATAGAACATCTTACCTCTGTACCCTACGCGATGAACTTTACCCGATTTTTTCTGACCAACAAAGGGTTTTTTGTTGTTAAGTTTCAGAATTCGACATCTTTTTTACCAGCTTCGTCACATTTTCGTGCAGGGCATGTAGTTTAATTACCAAAAAAATGCTTAGCCGATAAGCAGTTACTTAACCTGTATTTTACCGGCAGTTTTGATGACCGGCTGAACCGATTAAGTAAACTTTTTTCTTATGACGTTACCCGCCGCCTGCATCTGCGGCGGGCAGCGGGCCTTTAGTGCGCCTGATCCCAGTTATCACCGGTTCCCACTTCAACCTGCAGCGGTACATCCAGCTTCATGCTGTTCTCCATCAGTTCGCGGATCGTCTGGCTGGCACCTGCGACGGCATCTTTGTGGATCTCAAATACCAGTTCATCGTGTACCTGCATGATCATTTTCACCTCATCACTGTTCTGCAGCAGCAGCCAGCCGTCAACGGCGATCATGGCACGTTTGATGATGTCCGCCGCGGTGCCCTGCATCGGTGCGTTGATCGCCGCACGTTCGGCAGCTTTACGGCGAATGGCATTGCTGGAGTTGATGTCCGGCAGCCACAGACGACGACCATCCAGCGTCTCGACGTATCCCTTATCCGCGGCTTGCGCGCGCGTCGCTTCCATATAACGCAGCACGCCCGGATAGCGCTCAAAGTAGAGATCCATGTACTTCTTCGCTTCGCCGGCACCAATATTCAGCTGACGCGACAAACCAAATGCGCTCATGCCATAAATCAGTCCGAAGTTGATTGCTTTCGCACTGCGGCGCTGCTCACCGGAAACCTTGCTTAGCGCCACACCAAACACTTCGGACGCCGTGGCGCGGTGGATATCCTCACCCTGCGCAAACGCATCCAGCAGGCCTTTGTCCTGCGACAGGTGCGCCATAATTCGCAGCTCAATCTGCGAATAGTCGGCAGCCACGATGCGCTTATCCGCGCCCGCAATAAACGCCTGACGGATGCGCCGTCCCTCTTCGTTGCGCACCGGAATGTTTTGCAGGTTCGGGTCGGTCGAGGAGAGTCGTCCGGTGGCCGTCACCGCCTGGTGATAAGAGGTGTGTACCCGGCCGGTGATCGGATTGATCATCTGCGGCAGCTTATCGGTGTAAGTGGATTTCAGCTTTGACAGGCCGCGATGCTCAAGAATCACTTTCGGCAGCGGATAGTCGAGCGCCAGCTCAGCCAGCACTTCTTCACTGGTCGATGGCGCGCCGCCCGGCGTTTTCTTCGTCGGCTTAATCCCCTGCTTCTCAAACAGAATGGTTTGCAGCTGTTTGGTGGAGGAGAGGTTGAAAGGCTCGCCGGCCAGCTCGTGCGCCTTCTGCTCCAGCTCGGCCAGACGCGTGGTCAGCTCCTGCGAATGTTTCGCGAGGATGTTCTGATCGATCAGCACACCGTTGCGCTCTACGCGGGAAATGACCGTCACCAGCGGCATCTCAATCGCCTCGAATACCTGTTTCGGACCAGCTTCCTGCTCCAGCTTCGGCCACATCTGCAAGTGCAGCTGCAGCGTGACGTCAGCGTCTTCTGCCGCATAGTGCGCCGCCTGCTCAAGCGCGATCTGATTGAAGGTGAGCTGATTTTTACCTTTACCGGCGATTTCTTCGAAAGTGACGGTTTTGTGGTTAAGCCAGCGGGCCGCCAGGCTGTCCATGTCATGCTTGCCGCCGACGCTGTTCAGGCAGTAAGACTCCAGCATGGTGTCGAATTTGATGCCGTTCAGCTCAATATCGTAATTTTTCAGCACGCCACGATCGTACTTCAGATTCTGCCCGACCTTCGCTGCTTTACTGTCCTCCAGCAGCGGTTTCAGCTGCTTCAGCACCGCGGCGCGATCCAGCTGCGGTGGCGCGTCAAGATAGTCATGCGCCACCGGCAGGTAAGCGGCCTCGCCCGGTGCCACGGCGAAGGCAATGCCGACAATATTGGCGCTCAGGGTATCCAGCGAATCGGTTTCCAGGTCAAAAGCAAACACGTCGGCGCTTTGCAGTTTTTTCAGCCAGTCGGCAAAGGTCGCCTCGTCGAGGATGGTGACATAGCCGTCGGATGACAGCACGCTGACCGTTTCCGCTGCGGCCACGACGGGTTCATCCGGCAGCGATTTCTGCGCCTGGCTATTACTCTTTTTACCCTGCAGCCATTTTCCTTCCTGCAGATCGGCTAGCCAGCGTTTGAATTCATAGCGGCTGAACAGCGTCTGCAATGCTTCAACGTCAGGCTCGTTAACCGTCAGCTGCTCGCAGGCCAGCTCCAGTTCCACATCGGTTTTGATGGTCGCCAGCTGGTAGGAGAGAAACGCCACATCGCGATTCTGCTCCAGCTTCGCCGCCATGGTTTTTGCTCCACGGAAGGAGAGCCCGGCCACTTTATCAAGGTTGTCGTAGATGGATTGCATGCCGCCCAGCCCCTGCAGCAGCGCCTGTGCGGTTTTCTCGCCCACGCCCGGTACGCCCGGGATGTTGTCCGAGCTGTCGCCCATCATGGCGAGGAAATCGATAATCAGCGAAGGCGGTACTCCGTATTTCTGCTCGACTTCTTCCGGACCGAGCACGGTGTTGGTCATGGTGTTAATCAGAGTAATGCCCGGCGTCACCAGCTGCGCCATGTCTTTATCGCCGGTGCTGATCAGCACCGCACGCCCCTGCTTTTCCGCTTCCAGCGCCAGCGTGCCAATCACGTCATCGGCTTCCACGCCGGACACCGCCAGCAGCGGCAGCCCCATGGCTTTTACCATTTCATGCAGCGGCGCGATTTGCGCGCGTAAATCGTCCGGCATCGGTGGACGATGCGATTTGTAATTTTCAAACAGCTCATCGCGGAACGTTTTGCCTTTGGCATCGAAGACCACAGCCACATGGCTGGGTTGATACTGCATCAGCAGGCTTTTCAGCATGTTGAGCACACCATACATGGCGCCGGTTGGCTCACCCGCACTGTTGGTCAGCGGCGGAAAGGCATGATATGCACGGTAGAGGTAGGAAGAGCCATCTACCAGAATCAGGGGATTTTCTGCAATTTGCGCCATAGGTTTGTATTTTCTTCGTTGCGATAATCAGGGTTATAAGGATGCCACAACCAGCGAACAATGTTGAAGTAACAGCAGAAAGTGAGGATCTTTTTCGCGGTTACGCGGCGCGGATCGCAAGGATCATCTTGTGGATAACTTTGTGCGTAAAATTCATAACGTATTGTTATTTACGTTAATTGCAATCATTTTACGGTTAAAATGCTTTTACAATCAGTCAGTTATAATCTTGCCGTGATACGAAACACCTTTTTAAAAAGGCGATCGTCTATGTGGATATTAAGCGAAAGGGTAATCAAAAAACGCTGGCGGTAAGGGATGAATGGCTTAGTGAATTAAGGATATGGTGTGGGTTGGTTTCACTGTAGCGGCGGGTGATAACCGCGCCGCTACAGCATAAGCCATCGCGTTGTCAGCGCTTAATTACTTTTTCTCAACCAGGAATTTCACGACGTTGGCATAATCCGCCACGAAGTTATCCATTGAGCTGGTGTCCAGGCCGCCGTTGTTAACCATGTATTTGCCGTTAACAAAAATCGCCGGTACGCCCTGCAGATTAACATCCGAAGCCGCTTTCTGCTGCTGTGCAACCAGCGCCTTCACGGCGAAGCTGTTCCACGCTGCATCGTAATCTTCAGAGGTAATACCCGCTGCTTTAATGAAGGTTTCTTTCAGGCTGGCTGCGTCGGTAATGGTCTGGGTCTTCTGGATGCCGTCGAAAATCGGTGCGGTCACTTTATCTTCCACACCCAGCGCCATTGCCACTGCCCACGCATGCGTGACCACCGGACCGAAGTCGCCGCCGAGGAAATCAACGTGATATTTGGTCACTTTGGTGTCCGCTGGCAGATTTTTTCTTACCGCATCGCTGACGTGGTAAATGCGTTCAAACTGGTAGCAGTGCGGGCAGAAGAAGGAGAAGAATTCCATAACCTGCGGCTCACCGGCGACCGGTTTTGGCAGCGTAACGTACTGTTTGCCGTCGTTGAACTGTGCCGCTGAGGCGCTAAATGCCAGCATCAAACCTACCAGCGCAAACCAAATCTTTTTCATCGTGAGAACATCTCCTGAGTACTTCATTAAAATTGCGGGCTAAGCTGTAACGGCGGTTCGTGTAACAACTTTTCCTGCTCGATAAATAGTGCAATCTGCCGGCGCCAGAAGTCCTCATCGGTCATCCAGGGGAAGGCGCGCGGAAAAGCGGGATCCTGCCAGCGGCGTACCACCCAGGCCAGATAATAAACCATGCGCATGGCGCGTAAAGACTCAATCAGTGTCAATTCGTGTAAATCGAAATCACCAAATTCGTTATACGCTTCCAGCAAAATATCCCACTGGATGAATTGCTCCTGACGGCTGCCGTTCACCAGCATCCACAAATCCTGCACAGCCGGACCGGTGCGCGCGTCATCGAGATCGACAAACATCGGCCCATCGCGCCACAGAATATTGCCGGGATGGCAGTCACCGTGCAGCCGGAGCGGTTGCCACTGGCTATGCCAGCTCTGCTGCAGCGTGGCGCTGAGTTTATCTAACGCCTTCAGTAGCGCATCCTTCAGCGAGGCGGGCACCAGCGCGCTCTGTTCCAGCTGCAGACGTGGCTCAACCACATACTCCTGCAGGCCCAGAGTGGGCCGCTGGCGGAACGGGCTGTGGCGTCCGGTTTGATGGATACGGCCAAGGAAACGACCTACCCACTCCATCTGCTCTTCATTGTCGGTTTCATACTGCCGGCCACCGAGGCTGGGAAACACCGCGAACATAAAGCCTGCGTGCTGATTGAGCGTATTGCCCTGCAGCGTCAGCGGCGCGGCAACCGGCACTTCATCGTCCAGCAGATCCTGAGCAAAGCGATGCTCTTCAGCGATCTGCGCGGCGCTCCAGCGTTGCGGACGATAGAACTTAGCGACATAACGTCGCTTATCCTCATCGCTGAACTGATACACGCGGTTTTCGTAGCTGTTCAGGGCGGTTAAGCCGGACTCGACCCGCAGACCGGCATCCCAGAGCGCATCAAGGATGACGTCGGGATTCAGCGTCTGAAAATTAAAAGCGGCTTCGCTCATCATTGTGCCTGTGTGTTACCTGTGCGTTGAACGCGCAAGGATAACACTACTCATCATCCTTGATCACACCGCGCGCACGTAATAGCGCGCTTTTGAAGTCCACTTCATAATCTTTCTTCAGACCCGGGATCACAGCCTGACTACCGGCATCACGCATTTTGAGATGGTAAATCAATACGTCATCGCTTAATTCACTTAATGGGCCACTGAAACCTGATTCCTGCGCCAGTTTTTGTAAAAATGCCAGCAGGTTGAGATCGGGTTCTTGCTGCCAGGCAGGCTGCAGCAGTTCGAGCAGTTCATTGAGTCGGTGATATTTCATCATTGATTCCTTTGCGCAGGTGGTTCGCTACCGCGAGTTAAGTATCGTCCAGAATAAACAGGGAGACGAAGATGACCGCATTTACCGGTGTGATCCTCGCAGGCGGGCAAGGCAGCCGTATGGGAGGTCAGGATAAGGGCTTGCTGCCATTACAGGGCAAACCGCTTTATCAGCACGTTCTGCAGCGTTTACAGCCGCAGGTCAATATTGTGTTGATTAGCGCCAACCGTAACATTGATCGTTATCAGGCAAGTGGTTGTCAGGTGATTCGTGATTCGCTGCCTGATTATCCCGGTCCGCTGGCAGGAATGCTCAGCGGCCTGCGGCACAGCCAGACCGAATGGGTGGCGTTTTGCGCCTGCGATACGCCGTGGCTACCGCAGGATTTTGTTGCACGGCTGTGGCAGCAGCGTGGTGCAGCCGCCGCCGTGTGGGTGACATCGGGTCAGCGTGATCATCCGGCGCTGGCCCTGGTGCATCGTGCGCTGGCCGATGATCTGGAAGCGTGGCTGCTGCGCGGAGAACGTCGTCTGATGCAGTTTATGCGAGAACATGGCGGACACGGCGTACTGTTTGATGATGATGAAGCCGCCTTCCGCAATATCAATACGCCTGACGATTTGGTTAATGAGGAAAGTGCGTGATGAGTGTGCCGTTACTGGCGGTGGTGGGCTGGAGTGGCACCGGCAAAACCACCCTGTTACAACAGGTGATTCCGCTACTGAGAACGCAGGGCATTCGCCCCGGACTGATCAAGCATACCCATCATCAGATGGACATCGATACGCCGGGAAAAGACAGTTATCTGCTGCGCAAAGCGGGAGCCGATCAGGTGATCGTCGCCAGCGAACAGCGCTGGGCGTTAATGTGTGAAACGCCACAACAGCCGCTTAGTTTAGCGCAGCTGGCAAGCCGTATGGACGCTGCATCGCTGGATCTGGTGCTGGTCGAGGGGTCTAAACAGGAACCCGTGCCCAGGATGGTGCTATGGCGGCGCGGCGTTAAGAGGGAAATTGATGAATTGCTGGACGACTGGGTGATTGCCGTAGCGACGGATGAAGCGTTAGCGCTTCAGGTACCGGTGCTGGATATCAATCAGCCTGAGCAGGTTGCAGAGTATATTGTTCAATGGCTAAAAAACCGCTAATCACACGGTTTTAGCGATCGCCAGACGTAAAGAAGCCCCGGACTCTCGTCCGGGGCTTCTTTACGGGTTTGATGCCTGGCAGTTCCCTACTCTCGCATGGGGAGGCCCCACACTACCATCGGCGCTACGGCGTTTCACTTCTGAGTTCGGCATGGGGTCAGGTGGGACCACCGCGCTGTTGCCGCCAGGCAAATT
>NZ_VOQX01000103.1:0-14261 GCF_016643525.1 Pantoea sp. Morm
ACCTTTGATACCAGAGAACATTAACGATGGATTCGCAACGCAATCTCTTTCTCATCGCTTTTCTGTTCGTGTCTTTTATGATCTGGCAAGCCTGGCAGACGGACCACGCTCCGCAGCCACAGCAGACCCAGACCACGCAGAACACAAGCAGCGCAGCGGGTGATGCCGCCTCTTCCGGCGTGCCGGCTAGCGGCCAGGGCAAAACGATCACCGTTAAGACTGATGTCCTGTCACTCAACATTAATACCCGCGGCGGTGATATCGAGCAGGCACAGCTGCTGACTTACCCGGACAAACTGGGTTCAGATGCACCGTTCCAGCTGCTGGAAACCACTCCGGCCTTCGTTTATCAGGCGCAGAGCGGCTTAACCGGCCGTAACGGTCCGGATAACCCGAACAACGGCGCACGTCCGCTGTATACCGCTTCCCAGGATCACTTCGAGATGGCCGATGGCCAGACCGAGCTGCGCGTGCCGCTGAGCTGGACCGGTGAGAACGGCGTGGTTTACACCAAAACCTTCGTGTTCAAACGTGGCGAATTCGCGGTTAACGTCGACTACAACATCAATAACGCCTCGCAGCAGCCGCTGGAAGTGGCGATGTTTGGTCAGCTGAAGCAGACGATCGATCTGCCGAAGCATCGCGATACCGGCAGCAATAACTTTGCGCTGCACACTTTCCGTGGTGCCGCTTACTCGACCAGCGATGCGAAGTATGAAAAATACAAATTCGATACCATCGCGGATAACGAGAACCTGAACACCACCACCAGCAACGGCTGGGTGGCGATGCTGCAGCAGTACTTTGCGACCGCATGGGTGCCGCGCACTCAGGGTAACAATACGCTGTACACCAGCAATCTCGGCAATGGTGTGGCGGCAATCGGCTATAAGTCGGCGCCTGTGACCATCGCCGCCGGCGCGCAGCAGGATCTCGGTGCCACTCTGTGGGTCGGTCCGGAAATCCAGGACAAAATGGCCGCTATCGCGCCGCACCTCGATCTGACCGTGGATTACGGCTGGCTGTGGTTCATCTCTCAGCCGCTGTTTAAGCTGCTGAAATTTCTGCACAGCTTTATCGGTAACTGGGGCTTCTCCATTATCGTTATCACCTTCATCGTGCGTGGCATCATGTACCCGCTGACCAAAGCGCAGTACACCTCGATGGCCAAGATGCGTATGCTGCAGCCGAAGATTCAGGCCATGCGTGAGCGTCTGGGTGATGATAAGCAGAAGCAGAGCCAGGAGATGATGGCGCTGTATAAGGCGGAGAAAGTGAACCCGCTGGGCGGCTGTCTGCCACTGGTTATCCAGATGCCAATCTTCCTGGCGCTTTACTACATGCTGTCCGGTTCCGTTGAACTGCGTCATGCTCCGTTTGTACTGTGGATCCATGACCTGTCCGCGCAGGACCCGTACTACATTCTGCCGGTCATCATGGGTATCACCATGTTCTTCATTCAGAAGATGTCACCGACCACCGTGACCGATCCGATGCAGCAGAAGATCATGACTTACATGCCGGTTATCTTTACCGTGTTCTTCCTGTGGTTCCCATCAGGTCTGGTGCTGTACTACATCGTCAGCAACCTGGTAACCATTCTCCAGCAGCAGCTGATTTATCGCGGGCTGGAAAAGCGTGGTTTACACAGCCGCGACAAGAAGAAAGCGTAACGCCCGGCAACGCTGAGCAGGACGCAACATCTCCAGGGGCGGCATTTATGCCGCCCTGTTTTTTTTGGAAGAAGGTACTTATGAGCCACAGTGACACTATTGTTGCCCAGGCGACGCCTCCCGGCCGTGGTGGCGTCGGTATTCTGCGTATTTCCGGTGGCAAAGCCGCTGAGGTGGCGCAGGCCGTGCTGGGCAAGCTGCCGAAGCCGCGCTACGCCGACTATCTGCCCTTTAACGATGCTGATGGCAGCGTGCTGGATCAGGGCATCGCGCTGTGGTTCCCGGGTCCGAACTCCTTTACCGGCGAAGATGTGCTGGAGTTGCAGGGCCACGGCGGCCCGGTGATTCTCGATCTGCTGCTGAAGCGCATCGTGGCGCTGCCGGGTGTGCGCATTGCGCAGCCGGGCGAGTTCTCGGAACGCGCCTTTCTGAATGACAAGCTCGACCTGGCGCAGGCTGAAGCGATTGCCGATCTGATTGATGCCAGCTCCGAGCAGGCCGCCCGCTCCGCCGTCAACTCGCTGCAGGGTGCCTTTTCACTGCGCGTTAATGCGTTAGTGGAAGCACTTACTCACCTGCGCATCTATGTGGAAGCGGCGATTGATTTTCCGGATGAGGAGATCGACTTCCTTTCCGACGGCAAAATCGAAGCGCAGCTGAATGCGGTGATCGGCGATCTCAACGGCGTGCGCGCCGAAGCGCGTCAGGGCAGCCTGCTGCGTGAAGGGATGAAAGTGGTGATTGCCGGTCGTCCCAACGCCGGGAAATCGAGCCTGCTCAACGCACTGGCCGGACGCGAAGCAGCGATCGTCACGGATATCGCTGGCACCACGCGTGACGTGCTGCGCGAGCACATCCACATCGACGGCATGCCGCTGCACATCATCGATACCGCCGGTTTGCGTGAAGCCAGCGACGAAGTGGAACGTATCGGCATTGAACGCGCCTGGCAGGAGATTGAGCAGGCGGATCGCGTCCTGTTCATGGTGGATGGCACCACCACTGACGCCACTGAAGCCGCCGCCATCTGGCCTGATTTCGTGGCGCGCTTACCGGCTGCGTTGCCGATTACCGTGGTACGTAATAAAGCGGACATGACCGGTGAAACGCTGGGCCTGACAGAAGTAAATGGCCACTCACTTATTCGCCTGTCGGCGCGCACCGGCGCTGGCGTCGATACGCTGCGTGAGCATCTGAAACAGAGCATGGGCTTCGCCGGCAATATGGAAGGCGGCTTCCTCGCGCGTCGCCGCCATCTGCAGGCTCTGGAGTTAGCAGCCACTCACTTACAGCAGGGCAAAGAGCAGCTGCTGGGAGCCTGGGCGGGCGAACTGCTGGCCGAAGAGCTGCGGCTGGCGCAGCAGGCGCTGAGCGAAATCACCGGCGAGTTTACCTCCGACGACCTGCTGGGCCGGATTTTCTCCAGCTTTTGTATTGGTAAGTAAAACAAACCTTTATATTAATGGCTGGCGGCGTCTCTACCGTTCGTCAGCTACTCCACGCTGTTCTTCCCGGTATTAACCCGCGTTAACCCCCAGTTCACTACCGCCAGTTGCGCGTGAAGCCGGGATTACCTGTGATAGCGGGTAAACCTTGATTCACACGCAATAGCGTGTAATGGTATCACGGTTGCCAGACTGGAGCGCCGCTATGAAAATCACCAGCGCCAAACAATTAAGTTCTTATCTCAAAGATAAAAGACTCACAGAGTCACTCTCGCAAGCGAAAGTCGCCAGCAAAATTGGGATTCGTCAGGATACCGTCTCGAGCTTTGAGCTACAGCCAGAAACCACCCGACTGGACACGCTGTTTCGTATTCTCGCTGCTCTGGATCTGGAAATGGAGATAAAACCCCGTGGTTTGCCATCGGCCAAACAGGACCCGGACGGCTGGAAGGAGGAGTGGTGATGACAGAACTGGATGTCTACATGAACGGCTATCGGACAGGCGTTTTCAGCAGGGCAGCAACCGGTGCACACACCTTCAGATATTATGAGAGCTGGCTGAATCAGCCGGGTAGCCGACCGATATCCCTCTCCATGCCTTTGCGCCACCAGCCTTACAAGGGCGCGGAGGTCTATAACTTTTTTGATAACCTGCTGCCTGATAACCCTGAAATTCGCGCACGTATTCTGTCTCGCTATCAGGCCAGCTCCACCCAGCCCTTTGACTTACTCGCAAAGGTCGGCAGCGACACCATTGGTGCGCTGCAATTGTTACCGCCTGACAGTAAACCGCACACTGTCCGAACGATCGATTACCGCAGGTTAAGCGATAGCGAACTGGAAAAAATCCTTTCAGGCTATCAGTCAGGCGCACCGCTTGGCATGCTGGAAGAGCTAACGGATTTTCGTATTTCACTGGCTGGCGCGCAGGAGAAAACGGCGCTGTTACGCATCGATCAACAGTGGTGCCTGCCGCAGGGCAATACGCCCACCACCCACATTTTAAAATTGCCGATTGGCAATATTCAGAGCCATTCACATCGCATCGATCTTTCAGATAGTGTGGAGAATGAGTGGCTTTGTACGCTGATTGCCAGAGAATTTGGCCTGAAAGTTCCCCCCTGCTTTATCGTAAACACCGGGAAAATTAAAGCACTGGCCGTGGAGCGGTTTGATCGGCGTTATGCGTCGGATGGACAGTGGATCATGCGGTTACCCCAGGAAGATTTTTGTCAGGTGCTGAATGTACCCGCGGCAGGAAAATATGAAAGCCACGGCGGCCCGGGCATCTCTGCGATTATGGATTATCTCCTGAACTCAGTTAATGCAGAACAGGATCGATATGATTTCATGAAAGCTCAGGTCCTGTTTTGGCTGCTGGCGGCCACAGATGGCCATGCCAAAAACTTTTCTATTTTTATCGAAGCGGAAGGACGTTTTCGCCTGACGCCGTTTTACGACATTCTTTCCATTTATCCCGTGATTGGCGGTGCGGGATTACACATTCGTGATGCAAAGCTGGCAATGGGACTGAACGGGAGCAAAGGCCGGAAAGCCGCCATCGAACACATTTTTCCCCGCCATTTTATGGAAACCGCAAAAACGACAAAATTTGCCCTGACGGCGATGGTACATATCCTCGATGAGTTCAGAGCCAGGACGCCAGAAGTGATCCAACGCGTGCAGGAGCAAATCCCTGCAGCCTTCCCGTTACGCGTGAGCCAGACCATCCTCAATGGCTTTAAGGCGCGGGCCGCGCGTCTGCAGCAGTAAACGTTCAACGGTTGTCATGCGTGTTTGTTATTTGGCGCGCCCTCGCCTTTGTCGTATAACGGTTGAGGGTCGCCGCGTAAACGCAGCGGCCCCATCCATTATTCATGCTAAAAATCAGGCGCAGGTTGTTGCCTGAACAGGAGAGAAACATGAGTACACCGCTCGACAGCGTGGCGCTGAACGCGCTGTTTACTGAAGCCCGCACCCATAGCTACTGGCAGGATAAACCGATTTCGCAGGAGGTGCTGAAGCAGCTCTATGCGCTGACGGCGCTGGGGCCGACCTCAGCCAACTGCTCGCCGGGCCGCTTTGTGTTCGTGACGTCTCAGGAAGGTAAAGAGAAGCTGAAACCGGCGCTCTCCTCAGGCAATGTGGATAAGACCATGGCGGCACCGGTGACGGTGATTGTGGCGTGGGATCCGACCTTTTATGAAGCACTGCCAAAACTGTTCCCGCATGGCGATGCACGCAGCTGGTTTACCAGCAGCCCGGATTTGGCCAAAGAGACCGCGTTTCGCAACAGCAGCCTGCAGGCGGGCTATCTGATTCTGGCGGCCCGCTCGCTGGGACTCGATGCCGGCCCGATGTCCGGTTTTGATCCGGCTAAAGTTAACGCCGCGTTCTTCAGCGAAAATAACTGGCAGGTCAACTTACTGATCAACCTCGGCTATGGCGAAGCCAGCAAACTGCATCCGCGCCTGCCGCGTCTGAGCTTTGACGAAGCCAGCAAATTTGCCTGATACGTTAAGCAGCGCAGCCGCACGACGCGCTGCGCCATGACTTAGCCCAGCGAGTGAAAACCGCTGTTGAAGTAGACCATCGGCGCTGTCGCTTCGCCCGGCAGCGCAATACCAACGATACGCGCCAGCAGCACGCTGTGGGTGTTCCACTCCACCGTTTTTTCCAGCTGACAATCGAAGCTCACCAGCGCATCAGCCAGCACGGGCGCGCCCGTATTAAGGGTTTGCCATTCACCACTCTGGAAACGCTCAGCGCGGCGCGTCGGCGAGCTGAACTGCGCGCACAGGTCATCGTGCTGCTCGCGCAGAACGTTCACGGCAAAGTAGCCCGCCTGCAGAATGGCATCGTGGCTTGATGCGCTGCGGTTAACGCAGACCAGCAGGCTGGGCGGTTCCGCCGCCAGTGAACTGACCGAGGTGGCGATCAGCCCGAACTTTTCCCCGCTGGATGAGGTGGTCACCAGCGAGACACCGGCAGTGAGACGGCGCATGCCGTGACGAAATTCATCCAGCGAGATCGATTCCTGGCGAGCAAGAGAGGTAACAGACATAACAACTCCGACGTGCATGGTTTGCGATGCGCACGATTGGCAGATAGGTGAATAATTTAAGCACTTCATTGTGCAGCTCTTTCCTGTCCAAATCCTACACCACATCCGCCGCTTCGGCACCCCATCCGACACCAATGTGCAAAAGCCTCATATTAAATTGCAGCTCATGGCAATGAGATTCGCCTCGTCCTTATCTGAATTTACTGGCTATCCAGCGTAAGCCGGATGCAAACCCATGAGAAAATTCTTACAATAGCCCTGATGATTATCCGACCATTTTCACGGAGCGACAGATGGCTAGTCATTTTGTTCGTTGGGTGGTTAACCCGCCCCTCACCCCAGAGACCATGCGGGTTCCACAGGATGTGATGACCAGCGCCGGGCACCTGCCTGATAAGCGCCGCGGCCGCTTTCTTGCCGCACGCGCGCTGCTGGCCCAGCTGATGCTGCGCGTCTATGGTATTCGTGACCTGCCACCGCTGATCGCCAGTAGCAGCGGTCGTCCCTGCTTTGCCGATCCTAATCTGCCTGACTTCAGTATCTCCTATGCCGGTAACATGGTCGGCGTGCTGCTGGCGGAAGAAGGCGGGCGCGCTGGCCTGGATATGGAAATCGTTCGGGCGCATAGCCGTCAGGCGCAGGATGCGCTCACGCACGGGCTGTCATCGGGTGAAAAGGCGTGGATTAACGCCCAGCAGGATTTTATGGAAGCGGTGACGCAGATCTGGACGCTACGCCAGAGCATCCTCAAACTGACCGGCGAAGCCAACAGCGGTATTGATGCGCTGCGGCTGCATCCGGCGGCCGGCCGGCTGCGATCCAGCGTCTATCCCGATATTCAGGCGGTGTGTGATGCCGAGCCGACGCTGGTGTGGTCCTGCGCGCTGTCGCCCGGCACTGAACGTTTACGGCTGTGGGAGATTGATGCGCAGCAGCAGTGGCAGTCGCTGCGCGATGTGGAGATGAGCAAACCCAACATCGGGCCGCGCACCCTGCGCCTCACCAGCCTGCCCGGCGAGCGTGTCGCCAGTCAGCCGGAAGTCAGGCATCCCGGATAACCAGGCCACACCCGCGGCCTGTTGCGTTTAGTGCGCGTCGATAAAAGCGATTTTCAGCACAAATAGCAGCGCCACCACCACCACGCACGGGCTGATTTCACGCCAGCGTCCGGTACCGAGTTTCATCACGCAGTAAGAGATAAAACCGAGCGCAATACCTTCGGTGATCGAGAAACTGAACGGCATCATCGCCGCCGTGACAAACGCCGGCACCGCTTCGGTGAGATCGTCCCAGCGCACGCGCGCCAGCGAAGCCGTCATCAGTACGCCGACATAAATCAGCGCGCCGGCCGCCGCATAGGCTGGCACCATGGCTGCCAGCGGCGACAGGAACATCACCAGCAGGAACAGGATACCGGTCACTACCGCCATCAGGCCGGTACGGCCACCAATCGCCACGCCGGATGAGCTTTCGATGTACGCCGTCACCGAAGAGGTGCCGATCAGCGAACCGGTGACGGAGCTGATGCTATCCACGTACAGCGCCTGTTTCATGCGCGGAAAGGTACCTTTCTCATCGGTCAGGCCCGCTTTATCAGTTACGCCAATCAGCGTACCGGATGAGTCAAACAGATTGACCAGCATGAAGGCGAAGATCACACCCGCCATGCTCACGTTGAACGCGCCTTTGATATCGACCTGGCCGACCACCGAGGTGATGGCCGGCGGCGCGGCGAACAGCCCGGTAAACTTCACGTCGCCCAGCAGCAGACCGATCGCGGTGGTCACGACGATAGAAACCAGCACCGCCGCGTGGATATTGCGCGACGCCAGAATCGCAATGATAAAGAAGCCGAGCGCGCCGAGCAGCACGTTGTGCGAGGCCAGGTTGCCGACGGTCACGATGGTGTCCGCATTGGGCACAATAATGCCGGCGTTTTTCAGCCCCATCATGGCGATGAACAGACCAATACCGGCGGTGATGCCCACGCGCAGGCTGAGCGGAATATTGGCGATCATCCAGTAGCGTACACGCAGCAGCGTCAGGATCAGCAGCCCCAGCGCGCCCCAGAAGATCGCGCCCATGCCAACCTGCCACGAGTAGCCCATCGCACTCACCACCACAAAGGCAAAGAAGGCGTTGAGGCCCATGGCCGGTGCCAGCGCTACCGGCAGATTGGCCACCAGCCCCATCAGGATGCTGCCGAACGCAGCAATCACACAGGTGGTGACAAACACCGCCTGGGTGTCCATGCCTGCGGCACCAAGAATCTGCGGGTTAACGAAGACGATGTACACCATCGTCAGGAAAGTAGTGAAACCGGCAATCACTTCGGTGCGCGCGGTGGTTCCGTGTTCCTGCAGCCTGAAAATACGCTGCAAAAGGCCCTGCTCGTTCATTTCGCTGTTCCGATGAAAAATTTATCGCCGCGTATCCTATAGACTTTAGCGCCGCAAAACACTGATTTTTCGCAACCGGTTGCCTGGGGTCGCTTTCTGCGCTGAGTGCGCTAGAGTGACAGCTTATTGTTTACTAAAAGGATGAGGCGCGATGTCAGTTGAATGTATCTTTTTTGATTGCGACGGCACGCTGGTCGACAGCGAAGTGATCTGCACGCAGTCCTACGTCAACACCTTTGCCCGTTACGGTATCGAACTCTCGCTGCAGCAGATGTTTGAGCAGTACAAAGGGGTGAAGCTTTACGACATCATCCGCGATGTGACGGCACAGCATCAGGTGACGCTGCCGCTGGCTGAGGTGGAGAGTGCCTACCGCGCGGAAGTAGCGCGCCTGTTTGATCTTGATCTGCAGCCGATTACCGGCGCCAGAGCGCTGGTGGAGCGCGTGAAGGTGCCGATGTGCGTGGTGTCGAACGGTACGGTGAAGAAGATGGAGCATTCGCTGGGGCTGACTGGCATGCTGCCGTATCTGAGCGGACGCCTGTACAGCGGCTATGACATTAATCACTGGAAGCCGGATCCGGAGCTGATGTATCACGCGGCGGAACAGATGCAGGTGCCGATTGAAAAGTGCATTCTGGTGGATGATTCAGAGGCTGGCGCGCGGGCTGGCATCGCCGCTGGCATACCGGTGTTTTACTACTGTGCCGATGCACACAATCCGGTGATTGATCACCCGCTGGTGACGCGTTTTGACGATATGGCGCAGCTGCCAGCGCTGTGGCGTGCGCGTGGCTGGGATTTGGTCAGGTAAGTGCGCGCAGCCCCCTCATCCCAGCCTTCTCCCGCCAGCGGGAGAAGGGGCCGATCGAGCGGGGTTGAACAAAAGTGCCCACCCACATACCGCACCAGACAGTTCCCTCTCCCGTTTGCCGAAGAAGGGGCCGATCGGGCGGGGCTGAACAAAAGTGCCCACCCACATACCGCACCAGACGGTTCCCTCTCCCGCTTGCGGGAGAGGGTTAGGGTGAGGGGAAAAAATCACCCAATCGCGCCCAGCGAATCCTCATTGCCCTGGCTTTTTGGCAGCAGGAATAGCGTGGCGACAATATCCAGCAGGTAAATCAGCGCCAGCAGCGTAATCGCAGCGGTGAACGAAATATGCGTGGCCAGCATGCCGATCACCAGCGGACCGAAACCGCCGACGCCGCGGCCGAGGTTGAACAGCACATTCTGCGCGGTGGCGCGCGCCTGCGGTGGGAAAGTGTCCGAGATTAGCGCGCCGTAACCACCAATCATGCCGTTAACAAACATCCCCATGATGGCACCGGTAAACAGCATCACCGTCGGGTCGCGCAGCTGGGCGTAAACCACCACCATCGCCACGGCACCAAACTGGTACAGCAGGAAAATCTTCCAGCGCGCAAAGCGGTCCGCCAGCACGCCGAACAGCCAGATGCCGAATGTCATGCCCACCACCGTAACGGCCGTCCACAGGCCGGATTTGGTCAGGCTGAAGCCAAAGCTGGAAGAGAGATAGCTTGGCATCCATATCATCAGGCCGTAATAGCCAAAATTCTGCACCGAACAAAGAATCAGAATGCCGAGGCTGGCTTTACTGGTGGCGCGATCGGCAAACAGCAGTTTAATGCGCGCGGAAAAGGAGAGCTGCGGGGTTTTTTCCACATGGCGGGTGAAGGCTTCCGGCTCGCCCATGCTGCGGCGAATCACAAACGACACCAGCGCCGGCAGCAGGCCAACCAGGAACATACCGCGCCAGCCAATCACGCTCAGCAGCGGCGGCGTGATAAAGGCCGCCAGCAATACGCCGAGCTGCCAGCCGATACCCACCCACGCCGAGGCGCGGTTACGCTTCTCCTTCGGCCAGGCTTCGGCAATCAGCGCCATGCCGATGCCAAACTCACCGCCCAGCCCCATGCCCGCCAGCGTACGATACGCCAGCAGATCCCAGTAGCCCTGCGCCACGGCGCACAGCCCGGTGAACAGTGAGAACATCAGGATCGTCACGGTCAGAATGCGGATGCGGCCATAGCGATCGCTCAGATGACCAAACACAATGCCGCCGACCACCGCGCCGATCAGCGTCCAGGTCACCAGCGAACCGGCCTGCGACGCATCCAGCGCCAGCGACACGCTGATCGCCGGCAGCATAAAGCCCAGAATCAGCAGATCAAATCCATCCATGGCATAGCCGCTGACGGCAGCCACCATCGCTTTCGCCGGCGTAACGGCGGTTTTGTTGTTATTTGCAGAGGACATAAAACAGCACCTGGCAGAAAAATGTGCGCCAAGTATAAAGAGAGCGGCAGGTTGAGAACAGGCAGAAATCAAGCGCACTGCCTGTCAGCCTCAGCGCTAACAGGCAGTCATCACGTCAATCAGGAGGGTTTATTGCTGCCGTCGTCGCCCGACAGCAGTTCATCCAGCTTGTCACCGCCCACGTGACGGAAATCCTGACCTTTCACGAAATAGAAGATAATTTCGCAGATGTTCTGGCAGCGGTCACCGATGCGCTCGATGGCGCGCGCGCAGAACAGCGCGGTGAGCACGCTGGGAATGGTGCGCGGATCTTCCATCATGTAGGTCATCAGCTGGCGCACGATACCTTCGTACTCTTTATCCACCTTTTTGTCTTCGCGGTAGATCTTGATGGCTTCGTTGAGATCCATGCGCGCGAAGGCATCCAGCACATCGTGCAGCATCTGCACGGTGTGATGCCCGAGCGACTCGAGGCTCACCAGCAGCGGCAGATGCTGCTGACCGAACTTCTCCAGCGCGGTACGGCTGATCTTCTCCGCCACGTCGCCGATGCGTTCCAGCTCCGAAATGGTTTTGATGATCGCCATCACCAGACGCAGGTCGCTGGCGGTAGGCTGACGCTTGGCGATGATGCGCACACAGGCTTCATCGATCTCCACTTCCATCATGTTGACCTTCTGGTCACCGTCAATCACCCGGCGCGCCAGTTCGCCATCCTGGTTATGCATCGCGGTGATGGCGTCGGTAAGCTGCTGCTCCACCATGCCACCCATGATCATCACCTGAGTACGAATGTGCTCCAGCTCCGCGTTGAACTGACCGGAGATATGTTTGTTCAGATTTAAATTATCCATGTTTCTCTCCTGAATCAGCCGTAACGACCGGTGATGTAATCTTCTGTCTGCTTCTGCGCTGGCTTGGTAAACAGCGTGTCGGTGTCGCTAAACTCAATCAGCTCGCCCAGATACATAAACGCCGTGTGATCGGAACAGCGCGCCGCCTGCTGCATGTTGTGGGTCACGATGACCACGGTGTAATCCTGCTTCAGCTCGGTGATCAGCTCTTCGATGCGTCCGGTGGAGATCGGGTCCAGCGCCGAACATGGCTCATCCAGCAGCAGCACTTCCGGGCGAATCGCGATGCCGCGCGCGATGCACAGGCGCTGCTGCTGACCGCCGGAGAGACTGTAACCGCTCTGGTGCAGCTTGTCTTTGGTTTCATTCCACAGCGCGGCTTTGCTCAGCGCCCACTGCACGCGCTCGTCCATATCGGCACGCGACAGCTTCTCAAACAGCCGCACGCCAAAGGCGATGTTGTCATAAATCGACATCGGAAACGGCGTCGGCTTCTGGAACACCATGCCGACGCGCGCGCGCAGCAGGGCGATATCCTGATGCGATGCCAGAATGTTGTCGCCATCCAGCAGAATTTCACCCTCAGCACGCTGCTCCGGATAGAGCGAGTACATTTTGTTGAAGGTGCGCAGCAGGGTGGATTTGCCGCAGCCCGACGGACCGATAAACGCCGTCACCTGGTTTTTGGCGATATCCAGATTAATGTTCTTCAGCGCGTGGAACTTACCGTAGTGGAAGTTCAGATTGCGCACCTGAATTTTACCGGCAGAAGGAGTTGCCATACTCATTGCTCATCTCTCATGTGCAGCGCCGCCGAAGCCGCGCCGGAAAATTAGTGTTTGCCTTTGGCGAAAATCACGCGCGCCACGATGTTCAGCAGCAGCACGCACAGCGTAATTATCAGCACACCCGCCCACGCCAGGCTCTGCCATTCGGCAAACGGGCTCATGGCGAATTTGAAGATGGTCACTGGCAGGTTGGCCAGCGGCTGCATCATGTCAGTGCTCCAGAACTGATTCGACAGCGCGGTGAACAGCAGCGGTGCGGTTTCACCGGCAATGCGCGCAATCGCCAGCAGCACACCGGTAATGATGCCGGAGACCGAGGCTTTCAGCGTAATCGCCGAGATCATCTTCCACTTTGGCGTGCCCAGCGCATAAGCCGCTTCACGCATGCTGTCCGGCACCAGCCGCAGCATGTTCTCGGTGGTACGAATCACGATGGGCACCTGCAGCAGCGCCAGCGCTATCACACCGGCCCAGCCGGAGAAGTGCTGCATCTGCGCCACCACGATGGTGTACACGAACAGGCCGACCACAATCGACGGCGCGGACAGCAGGATGTCGTTAATGAAGCGAATCACTTCCGCCAGCCAGTGCTTGCGGCCATATTCTGCCAGGTAGATACCCGCCAGAATGCCCAGCGGCGTGCCAAAGAAGGTGGACCAGAAGATCAGCAGGCCGCTGCCCGCCAGGGCGTTCGCCAGACCACCGCCCGCGGTGTTGGGCGGCGGCGTGGATTCGGTAAACAGCGTCCAGCTCAGGCCATCGATCCCTTTCGTGACGGTGGTGAACAGAATCCAGATCAGCCAGAACAGGCCGAACGCCATGGTCAGCAGCGAGAGCGTCAGGGCAATTTTGTTTTTGGTGCTGCGCCACGCCTGCATTTTACGGCGTGAGGCTTCCAGCTCGGCGCGCGCCTGCATTTCAATTGCTGTCATGAACGGGCTCCTTCACTCTTCGCCAGACGCAGGATCATCAGTTTGGAGATCGCCAGTACGATAAAGGTAATCACGAACAGAATCAGGCCAAGCTCCATCAGCGCCGCCACGTGCACGCCGGATTCGGCTTCGGCGAACTCGTTCGCCAGCGCTGAGGTGATACTGTTGCCGGGCATAAACAGCGATGCGCTGTCCAGCTGGTAGGTATTACCGATGATAAAGGTGACCGCCATGGTTTCGCCCAGCGCGCGGCCGAGACCCAGCATCACGCCGCCGATCACGCCGTTTTTGGTAAACGGCAGCACGATGCGCCAGATCACTTCCCAGGTGGTACAGCCGATGCCGTAGGCCGACTCTTTCATCATCACCGGCGTCTGTTCGAACACATCGCGCATCACCGAGGCGATGTAAGGGATGATCATAATGGCGAGGATCACGCCCGCCGCCAGAATGCCGATGCCGAAGGCCGGACCGGAGAACAGCGCGCCGACGATCGGGATATTTGCCAGCACCTCGCCAACCGGCGTCTGGAAATACTCCGCGAACAGCGGAGCAAAGATAAACAGGCCCCACATGCCGTACACGATGCTGGGAATGGCCGCCAGCAGCTCAATCGCGGTACCCAGCGGACGGCGCAGCCAGTTTGGCGCCAGTTCGGTCAGAAACAGGGCGATACCGAAACTCACCGGCACCGCGATGATTAAGGCAATCAGTGAGGTTACGAGGGTGCCGTAAATCGGCACCAGCGCACCAAATTCTTCGTTTGGCGCATCCCAGGTTTTGCTCCACAGAAAGGAGAAGCCAAATTTCTGGATGCTCGGCCAGG
>NZ_VOQX01000104.1:0-14255 GCF_016643525.1 Pantoea sp. Morm
GTGGCGCGGGATTCGCTACCGGCGCGGTACTTGTTGTCGATCACGCTGAGATAGCGCTGATAAGCTTCAATGCTGCGCTGATAGAGCGCGATCTTTTCGTCGATGATGCGCAGCTGAAAATAGTCCTGCGCCAGCTCTGACTGGGCGCTCAGCGTAACATTGGCCAGTTCAGCCTGGCTGGCCTGCGCGCTGGCCTTATCCTCTTCCTGGGTGCGGCGCAGTTTTCCCCACAGATCCAGCTCCCAGCTGGCATTCAGCGTAGCGCTGTGGCTATTGCTGACGCTGCGCTGACCGCTGGTGCTGGCACGGCTGCCGCTGCGCGTGCTGCTGGCATCGTAGTCAAGTGAGGGAAACAGTGCCGCGCGCGACTGCGCGCTCAGCGCCTGGGCTTCGCGATACTGCGCCGCATAACTGGCGACGTTCTGGTTGGAGATGCTCACCTGGCGCAGCAGGCTGGACAAGGTGGCATCGTGATACACCATCCACCACTCCCCTTTGCGACTGGCGTCCTGCGGCGTGGCCTGCGTCCAGCCTTTGGCCTCTTTATAGTGCGTCGGCAGCGCCATCGCCGGACGCTGATAATCGGGGCCAACGCTACAGCCAGCAACCAGTAGCGCCGCCGTCAGCGCGCCAATGTTCATCATTTTCATCAATCAGGATTCCACATGACGCACGCGCCGCCACTGATGCTGGGTGGCGCGGCTGAGACGATCCAGCCAGAGATAGACCACTGGCGTGGTAAACAGGGTCAGCAGCTGGCTCAGGGCCAGACCGCCGGCAATGGCAATCCCCAGCGGACTGCGTAAATCAGCGTCGCCACCGCTACCCAGCGCCAGCGGCAGAGCGCCGAAGAAGGCGGCCAGCGTGGTCATCATGATCGGCCGAAAGCGCATCAGGCACGCCTGCGTAATCGCCTGCTGCGGCGACAGCCCCTGGCTGCGCTCGGCGTGCAGGGCAAAATCGATCATCATGATGGCGTTTTTCTTGACGATACCGATCAGCAAAATGATGCCGATCAGCGCAATCACCGTCAGCTGCGTATTGGTCAGCAGCAACAGCAGCAGCGCCCCGACGCCTGCCGACGGCAGCGTGGAGAGAATGGTCAGCGGGTGAATGTAACTCTCATACAGCACGCCCAGGACGATATACACCGCCGCCAGCGCCGCAATAATCAGCCACGGCATGGTGGCGGTGAGCTGAGAGAACGCTGCGGCGGTGCCGGCAAAGCCCGCCTGAATGCTGGAGGGCAACCCCAGCTGTGCCATCGCTTGCTTAATCAGCGTCTGCGCCTGCTCCAGCGACACGCCGTCGTTGAGGTTGAAGGCGATGGTGCTGGTCGCTGACTGGCCCTGATGCGCAACCGACAGCGGTGCGTTGCCGCCGCTGAAGCGGGCAAAGGCCGCCAGCGGCACGCGATCGCCGCTGTCGTTAATCACATACAGTTGTTGCAACATGGCCGGATCGCGCGTGTCGCTGTCCTGCAGGGCCATCACCACATGGTACTGATTGAGCGTGTGATAGAGCGTGGCAATCTGTCGCTGGCTAAAGGCATTGTTCAGCAGCGTGTCCAGCATCTGCACATTAACGCCCAGCCGCGTGGCGCGGTCGCGATCGATGTTGATCACCACCTCCTGTCCGCCGGTTTGCGCATCGGAATCCACGCTGTTGAGTTGCGGTATCGCGGCCAGCGCCGCCTGGACTTTCGGCGTCCAGCGGCGCAGCAGGTCGAGATCGTCAGCCTGCAGGCTGTACTGATAAGTGGCGTTGGCGCTGCGCCCGCCGATGTGCAGATCCTGCGCGGCCATCAGGAACAGCTGCGCCCCGGCAATATGGCGGGTTTTCAGGCTCAGCCGGTTAGCCACTTCGGTGGCGCTGGCAGTGCGCTGGTCAAAATCTTTCAGCCGGACAAAAAAGTTGGCGCTATTGCGCGAGCCAAACATGCCGCTGCCCATTGACGACATCACGCTGTCTACCGCCGGATCGGCCTCAATGATTTTGGTGAACGCCAGCATCTTTGGCTTCATCGCCTGGAAGGAGATGTTCTGGTCAGCGCGCAGGGCGCCCATCAGCAGGCCGGTGTCCTGATTGGGGAAAAAGCCCTTTTGCACCACGCTAAACAGAAACAGATTGAGCAGCACGGTGAGCAGCAAACTCAGCAGGGTAATCTTCTGGTGCGCCATCACCCACGCCAGGCCACGCGCGTAGGCGGCCAGCAGCGCGTTGAGCGCATTTTCGATTAGCTGATAGAGCGGATGCGGCCGCCGGGTGACCTGCGGCTTCGGCCGCAGCAGTCGGGCGCACAGCATCGGGGTCAGGCTGAGCGAGACAAACATGGAGATCAGCAGCGAGACCGTCAGCGTCACCGCAAATTCCCGGAACAGGCGGCCAACAATACTGCCCATCAGCAGAATCGGGATAAACACCGCCACCAGCGACACCGTCATCGACAGCACCGTAAAGCTCACCTCATGGGCACCGCGCAGGGCTGCACGCAGCGGACTCAGACCGGCTTCGATGTGCCGGGTGATATTTTCCAGTACCACGATGGCGTCATCAACGACAAAGCCCGTGGCGATGATCAGCGCCATCAGCGACAGGTTATCGAGACTGTAGCCGAGCAGATACATCACCGCGCAGGTGCCGATTAACGACACCGGCAGCGCCAGCGCCGGAATCACCACCGCCTGCAAATTACGCAGGAAGACAAATACCACGGCAATCACCAGCAGCATCGCCACCAGCAGCGTCTCTTCGGTGTCATACAGGGAGGCGCGCACCGTTGGCGAACGGTCCACCACCACTTTGAGCTGGGTATCGGCAGGCAGATCTTTCTCCAGCTGTGGCAGCTGCGCTTTGATGGCGTCAATGGTGTCGAGCATGTTAGCGCCGGCCTGACGCTTGATGGCGATCATCACCGACGGCTGTGAATTGAGAAAACCGGCCTGATACTGATCCTCCACCGAGTCATACACCGTGGCGACGTCATGCAGTCGCACCGCCTTACCCGCGTGGTAGCTGACTATCAGGTCGCGGTACTGTGCCGCTTTGTCCAGCTGGCCATTACCGTCCACCATCCAGGACTGGCTGCTGCCCTGCAGCATGCCTTTCGGCAGATTGGTGGTGCTGCTGGATACGGCGCTGCGCACCGTATCCAGCGCAATGCCATAGTGCGTCAGCTGTTGCGGCTGCAGATCAATGCGGACCGCCGGCAACGCGCTGCCCATCAGCGACACCTCGCCCACGCCCCTGACCTGCCCCATCGCCTGTTCAATTTTGCTTTCGGCGAGGTCATACAGTTCACCCGGCGTGCGCGTGGCGGAGGTAAGCGCCAGCATCACAATCGGCGCGTCCGAGGGATTCGCTTTGCGATAGGTCGGCAGCGACTCCATAGCACTCGGTAACAGGCTGCGCGCCGCGTTTATCGCCGCCTGTACGTCGCGCGCCGCGCCATTAATATCGCGGTCAAGTTCAAACTGCAGTATCACGCTGGTCGAGCCCTGCGAGCTGGTCGACGTCATCTCCGTCACACCGGCAATCTGGCCGAGCGAACGCTCCAGCGGCGTCGCCACCGTGGCCGCCATGGTTTCCGGGCTGGCACCGGCCAGGCTGGCGCTGACCATGATGGTAGGAAAATCCACCTGCGGCAGCGGCGCGACGGGCAGCAGCCGGTAGCCCAGCGCCCCGAGCAGCAGGATCGCCAGCGTCAGCAGCAGCGTGGCAACCGGGCGAAAGATAAACAGCCGGGTGATGTTCATGGCTCGCCCCGCGCCTGCTGCTGCCTGCGCTGCACGTAGCGCTTACCGCGCTGCGCCAGCCCATCAAACCACAGATAGATCACCGGGGTGGAGAACAGCGTCAGCACCTGGCTCACCAGCAGGCCACCGACAATCACCAGCCCGAGCGGCTGACGCAGTTCAGCACCGGAGCCGGAGGCCAGCATCAGCGGCAGCGCCCCGAGCAGCGCCGCCATGGTGGTCATCAGAATCGGCCGGAAGCGCAGCAGACAGGCCTGATGGATCGCTTCGCGCGGCGTCATATGCTGCTTATGCTGCGCCTCCAGCGCGAAGTCGATCATCATAATGGCGTTCTTTTTAACGATGCCAATCAGCAGAATGACGCCAATCAGCGCGATCAGGCTGAATTCGCTGCCCGCCAGCATCAGCGTCAGCAGCGCCCCGACCGCCGCCGACGGCAGCGTGGAGAGAATGGTCACCGGATGAATAAAGCTTTCATACAGAATGCCCAGCACCACGTACATGGTGATCAGCGCCGCCAGAATCAGCCATAGCGTGTTGCCGGTGGCACTCTGAAACGCCGCGGTTTCACCCTGATAGCGCAGCGTTATGCTGGCGGGCAGTTTAAGCTGCTGCGTGACCTGCGCAATCGCCCGCTGCCCCTCCTCCAGCGAATAACCGGGGTTAAGATTGAACGACACCATCACCGCCGGGAACTGATTCAGGCGCATGTGCATCAGCGCCCCGGTCCGCGCATGCACGCTGGCGATGGCGGTGAGTTTCACCATGCCGGTGGTGGTGGTCTCACTGTCGCTGTCGCTGCTGGTTGATGCGCTGCTGCTCACCGGCAGATAAACGTCATCAAATGACGCCGGCGACTGCTGATACTGCGGCGCCACTTCCAGCACCACGCGATACTGGTTCGCCTGGGTAAAAATGGTGGAAACCAGCCGCTGACCAAAGCTGTTGTACAGCGCGGTATCGACGTCAGCTGCCGTGATGCCGTAGCGCGCCGCTTTATCGCGATTCAGCTCCACGTAGGCCACGCGCCCCTGATCCTGCAGGTTGCTGACCACGCCATTAAACTCCGGGCGCTGCTGCAGCGCAGCTATCAGCTGCGGCGTCCAGCGCACCAGGTTTTCGCTGTCGGCATCATCAAGGGTGAACTGGTACTGGCTCGGCGTCACCTGATCGTTGACCGTCAGGTCCTGTGCTGGCTGCAGATAAAGCTGAATGCCGGCGACCTGGCGCGCCGCCTGCTGTAGCTGCGCAATCACCTCATCAGCTTTGACGTCGCGCTGGTCAAACGCTTTCAGGTTGATCTGCAGGCGCCCGCTATTGAGACTGGTGTTATTGCCGTCGATACCAATGGTTGAGGACACACTCTCGACCGCCGGATTTTGCAGGATCACCGTTGCCAGCGCCTGCTGACGCTGCGCCATCGCCGTGAAGGAGACATCCTGCGACGCCACGGTCACCCCCTGAATCAGCCCGGTATCCTGCGTGGGAAAGAACCCTTTCGGGATGGCCAGATACAGCAGCGCGGTGAGTGCAAAGGTTGCCAGCGCCACCAGCAGCGTCAGCTTCTGGTGGTTGAGCACCACGCTGAGCAGGCGGTCATAGCCGCGGACCAGTTTGTCAAACAGCTCGCCACCTTTGCGCGCAAAGCGTGACTGCTGCGGCTCAGGAATATGCCTTAACAGCCAGGCACACAGCATCGGCGTCAGCGTCAGCGACACCACCATCGACACCAGAATCGACACGGCCAGGGTGATGGCGAATTCGCGGAACAGCCGTCCGACCACATCGCCCATAAACAGCAGCGGAATCAGGACCGCAATCAGGGAAAACGTCAGGGAAATAATGGTGAAGCCAATCTGCTGCGAGCCTTTCAGCGCGGCCTGCATCGGCGTTTCCCCCTGCTCCAGCCGGCGCGAAATGTTCTCCACCACCACAATCGCGTCATCAATGACAAACCCGGTGGCGATGGTCAGCGCCATCAGCGACAGGTTGTTGAGGCTGAAATCGGCGAGATACATCACGCCAAAGGTGCCAATCAGCGACAGCGGTACTGCCACGCTGGGAATCAGCGTCGCCGCCACGTTGCGCAGAAACAGGAAGGTCACCATCACCACCAGTGCGATCGACAGCATCAGTTCAAACTGTACGTCGCTGATTGAGGCGCGGATGGTCTGTGTGCGATCGGCAAGCACACGCATTTTCACACCATCCGGCAGCGCCGCCTGCAGAACGGGCAGCTGTTTTTTAATGCTATCCACCACCTGAATGACGTTAGCGCCGGGCTGGCGCTGCACGCTGATGACAATCGCCGGACGGTTATTGGCCCACGCCGACTGAAAGCGATTCTCCGGCCCCTGTTCGATATGGGCGATATCTTTCAGCCGCAACGCCGCACCGTTCTGCCAGGTGAGAATCAGATTTCCGTATTCGGCCGCGGTGCGCAGCTGATCGTTGGCGTCGATGGTCACCGAGTGATATTTGCCGTCGAAGCCGCCTTTCGAACCGTTGACGTTGCTGTTGGCGATCAGCGTATTGACGTCTTCCAGCGACAGCTTGTGCGCCGCCAGCGCTTTTGGATCCATCTGCACGCGAATCGCCGGCTGATTGCCGCCCGCCAGGGTCACCATCCCCACACCGTTGATTTGCGACAGCTTCAGCGCCACGCGGGTGTTCACCAGATCCTGCACCTCAGTCAGCGGCAGCGTGTCGGAACTGGCGGCCAGCGTGATCACTGCACTGTCGGCCGGATTGACCTTTTTATACGTCGGCGGATTGGGCAGATCGTCCGGTAACAGATTATTCGCTGCGTTGATTGCCGCCTGGACTTCCTGTTCGGCGACGTCAAGCGACAGATCGAGGCTGAACTTCAGGGTGATAATCGATGATCCGCCTGAGCTGGCAGACGTCATCTGGCTGAGGCCGGCCATCTGACCGAGCTGACGCTCCAGCGGCGAGGTCACGGATGAGGCCATCACGTCCGGGCTGGCGCCAGGATAAAGGGTGGTAACCTGAATGGTCGGATAATCCACCTGCGGCAGCGCCGAGGTGGAGAGAAAGCGATAAGCGAACAGGCCGGCGATCAGCACGCCGATCATCAGCAGAATCGTCGCCACCGGGCGCAGGATAAACAGACGAGACGGATTCATGGCTGGGTACTTTTGCTGTCGTCAGCCAGCTGGACTTTGCTGCCGTTAGTCAGACGATCGATCCCCTCGGTCACCAGACGATCGCCTGGCGCCACGCCCTGCAGGATCGCCTGACGATCTTCCCCCAGTGCCGGTCCGGCGGTGACCGCTTTGCGCGTCACGCTATTATCTTTGTTGATAATAAACACAAAGCTCCCGTCGCTGCTCAGCTGCAGCGCCTGCGCCGGAATCACCGTCGCGTTTTTCAGCGTGCCGGTTTGCAAACGCAGATTAACGAACTGGTTGGCAAACAGCGCTTCGTCCTCGTTAGGAAAGCTGGCTTTCAGTTCGATGGTGCCGGTGCTGGTATCGATCTGATTGCTGATGTACTTCACATCACCCTGCGCCAGTATGGTGCTGTTGTCCTGATCGAAGGCCGTCGCGGGCAGGCTCTGGCCGTTGCGCAGTGCGCGCGTCAGCTGCGCGATGTAACTTTGCGGCACGCTGAACGTCACGGCGGCAGGCTGCATTTGCGTCACCACCACAATGCCGGTGGTGTCGCTGGTCTGCACCATATTGCCGGGATCGACCAGCCGCAGACCTACGCGGCCGCTGATCGGCGAGGTGATGCGGGCATACTCAATATCCAGTTTTGCGCTGGCGATTTGCGCCTGATCCGCCGCCACCGCGCCCTGATACTGGCCGACGGTAGCAATCTGGCTATCCAGATCCTGGCGCGACAGCGAGTCCTGCGCTGCCAGCTTTTTGTAGCGTGCCAGCGTCAGTTGCGCACTGTGCAGTAGCGCCTGGTTCTGGCTGAGATCGCCCTGATACTGCGCCAGCGTCGCCTGATAACTGCGCGGATCGATCTGCGCCAGCAGCTGACCGGCGCTGACTTTCTGCCCTTCAGTAAAGAACACCTGCTGCAGCTGCCCGGCCACGCGGCTGGTGACGGTGACGCTGGCGTTGGGGATCACCGTGCCGAGCGCATTCAGGTACACCGGCACGTCGGCCGTCGCGGCAACGCCGCTGTGCACCAGCGTTGCCGGGCCGCTCATCTGCGCCGCGCCGCGATGACCGCCTGGCGGCAGGTCGCCGGGTGCTGCGCCCCGCTTGCCGCCTGCCACACGCCAGATCACGCCTGCCGCGATCAGCAGCACCAGCAACACAAGCAGCCATTTCAGCCAGCGGGAGAAACCAGAACGGGGAGCATGGATAGTCATCAGCGTCTTCAGATCAGCAAAAGTGTGGGTAAAAACCCCGGTAAGCAGGGGATTATTTCAGCGAAAATCATCACGACGCGCATTATCGGCGGATCGCCAGAACGTTTTCTATACGCAAACCGTAAGCGTTTCGTTAAGAGATGCAGGATTTAAACCGCGCCCGGCAGCGGCCGGTGATGGCGCGTGCAGGCGCTATAAACGGGAGAGGAGGACAACTTACAGGCAAAAAAAACCCACGCATCCGCGTGGGTCGGTGCAACCGAACAGGGTGAATACCACAAGGGTATCGCTGCCGCAGCAGCCGATCTTCACACCAATCAATACCTCTGGGACCTTTATCGTCGCGCAATGGCGGCACGGATAACAGCCGCAAATCGCAACGGAGTTCGGCGAAATGCAACGAGGTGTGAAAAGCTCGACTGCGCGTTTACATCCTGATTTCGTTAAGATTTATCTGATGCCGGTTTACTGTAAATCGCGTCGGGTGCCACGTTCATGTGTTTTAGCACCGGCCCCATGATGTTGCCAAATACCGGCGCGGCCACCGAGCCGCCAAAGTGATCGCCGGCGGTAGGATGGTTAATCATCACCACCAGCGCCACTTCCGGATGGCTGGCCGGCGCGATGCCGGCGGTGTAGTTGACATAGCCGCCATCATATTTGCCGCTGCTGCCCATCTTCTCCGCGGTACCGGTTTTGGTCGCCAGCCGGTAGCCCGGAACCGCTGCTTTCACCCCGGTACCGCCCGGCAGCACGTCACTCTCCAGCATGTGCACCACGGTTTGCACGACCTGCGGATCCGCCACCTGCCTGCCCAGTACCGGTGGCGTCACTTTGGTGATCGACAGCGGGCGATAGACGCCATACGAACCGAGCGTGGCGTATTCACGCGCAATCTGCAGCGGCGTTACGCGCAGACCGTAACCGAACGAAAAGGTGGCGCGCTCGATGTCCGCCCAGCGCTGGCGATGCAGCGGGAAGTAGCCCACGCTCTCACCGGTCAGTCCCAGCCCGGTCGGCTTGCCAAGACCAAACGCCTGATAGGTGTTCACCAGCGCTTCCGCCGGCATCGCCAGCGCGATGTGCGACACGCCGATGTCGCTGGATTTCTGCAAAATGCCGGTCATGGTCAGCCGCGGCCAGTGGCCGACATCGCGGATCAGGTGGCCGTTGACGCTGTAAGGCGTGGTGTCGATCACTGAATCGGGGCGCACCAGATGGCGCTGCAGCCCTTCCATCACCACCAGCGGTTTCACCGTCGAACCGGGCTCGTAGCTGTCGTTGATGGCGGTATTGCGCATTTGCGCTGGCGTGGCGTTGTCATAATTGTTGGGGTTGAACGACGGATAAGATGCCATAGCGAGGATCTCGCCGGTGTCGATCTTCACCAGCACCGCCGCGCCCGAATCGGCCTTGTTGAGCAGCACGCCGTCGCGCAGCTTGCTGTACAGCGTAAACTGGTCAAACTTATCGATGCTGAGCTGCACCGTCGGCGGCTGCTTCGGCGGCTCGTAATCGATCATCGCAATAATGTTGCCGTCCCCATCCTGGCGATACACCTCTTTACCCGGCTCGCCCTGCAGTACCCGGTCAAAGCCCTTCTCCAGCCCGTTAAGCCCGTTATTGTCCGCCCCGACGATGCCAATCAGCGGCGCCGCGGCCTCACTCATCGGATAAAAACGGCTGTCGTCATACACCGAACTGATGCCTTTCAGATGCAGCTCAGCAATATCTTTGGCAATGCCCAGCTCGATTTTGCGCCCGAGATAGAGGAAACGCTTTTTCGGATTGGCGGTGATCTGCGCACGCAGCTCATCCGGTCGCAGATTCAGCGCCGCCGCCAGATAGCTCCATTTGGCGCTGGTGAAATCGGGATTGGCCTCCAGCACGCGCAGCGGATCGGCGATGATATCGCGCGATGGCACGCTGAGCGCCAGCGCCTGGCCGTCGCGGTCGAGCAGCGTGCCGCGGTTAGTCGGCAGCGTCACGGTCCGCAGCGAGCGCTGGTCGGCCTCGTGCTCCAGCATCGGATGATTGATCAGCTGCAAATCGCCGACGCGCGCCAGCAGCAGGCCCATGCAGCCTAATACGCCCAGACAAATCAGACGAAAACGAAACGGGTTAAACGGGGCTTTAATCTGGTCTTTTCCCAGAAATTTTTTAATCGGGGGCATGGCGATCCGCTGCGATAAAAGATGAATCCAAAGGGGTTAGCTGCAGTTATAAAGAAAGGTAAAGCGAGTTGACAGGAAAACAATGTATCAGTTCGTTTATGCCCGATTGAGGTCACCGCAACGGGACGCTTCACACCGGCAGATCGCAGGCAAAAAAAACCTGCGCATCTGCGCAGGTCGGTGTAATCAAGAAAACTGTTGATGTTCACCCATCAATACCTCTGGGACCCTGACTGTAGCAAGTTGCTCAGCGCAGAAACTATCACTCAAACGCAACAGTTACCGGCAAAATGTAACCAGCGGTGAGATTGTTAGCCGATTGTGCAACTGGCGTGTTTTTTGATTTCCACCAGGCAGCTCATGGCGTTCGGGCCCTGAGTTAACGACGAGGTCCCGATGTCGAGCGTCAGCACGTTAGGGTTGCCGGCGCGGTCCCACGGCTGCCACGCTTTGCCAAAACCGGGATCGAACCAGGCACCGGTGGCGATGATCACCACGCCGGGCGTCAGGCCGTCCGTCAGGCGAACGCCAGCCAGCATACGGCCACGCGCGTTGCTCACTTCAATCTCATCGCCGTCACTGATACCGCGCGCGGCGGCATCGTCAACGTGCATATACAGCGTTTCGTGACCGGCAGTTTTGCCGGCCTGCACCGTGGCGGTGGCATCCAGCTGACTGTGCAGGCGATCCGCAGGCTGCACCGAAATCATTTGCAGCGGGAACTGCGCGCTGAGCGCTGCGCCAAGCCACTCCTGCGGCGCGCGCCACTCCGGATGCCCGGCGAAATCCGCCAGCTGGTAATCGGCGATGGTCTGGCAAAACAGCTCAATTTTGCCACTGGCGGTGTGAATCGGATGCGCCTGCGGGTCGGCGCGGAAATCATCCATAAACACGTACGGCTTGCCGCCCTGCGGAATCTCAACAAAGCCGCGCTGCCAGAATGCCTCGAACTCCGGGAACGCGATGTCCAGCTGCGCATGCGCCTGCGCACACTGCTGGTAAAGATGCTCAATCCACTGCATCTCGTTGCGTCCTTCGGTAAAGCGATCGCGGTAGCCAAGGCGATCGGCCAGATCGGCAAAAATATCAAAGTCGTTACGCGCCTGATGCTGCGGTTTAATCGCCTGGTGCATCGCCAGCACGAAGCGGTCACGCGACGAGCCGCCAATGTCGTTGCGCTCCAGCGTGGTGGTGGCCGGCAGCACGATGTCCGCCATCTGCGCCGCGGGCGTCCAGACGATATCCTGCACGATGACCGTATCCGGACGCTGCCAGCCCTCGACCAGCCGGTTGAGCTGCTGGTGATGATGGAACGGATTGCCGCCTGCCCAGTGCACCAGGTGAATGTCGGGATAGTGCAGCGTCTCGCCCTGAAACGCATACGGCTGGCCGGGATTGAGCAGCATGTCGCTGATGCGCGCCACCGGGATCGACAGGTTCGCCGGATTCGGGCCGGTGCTCATCAGCGGCGCCGGGCCTTCCTGGCGCGGATTGCCGACGCTGTTCATTGAGCCATGACCAAAAGAGAAGCCGCCGCCCGGCAGTCCCGGCTGGCCCAGCATCGACGAGAGCGCAATCATCATCCAGTACGGCTGCTCGCCGCGATGGGCGCGCTGCACCGCATAAGCACAGGTGATGAAGCTGCGTTTGCCCGCCAGCTGCTGCGCCAGCAGTGCGATACGCGCTGCCGGGATGCCGGTTATCGCACTGGCCCACGCGGACGTTTTCGCCACGCCGTCGCTTTCGCCCAGCAGATAGGCACGCAGCTGCGGCCAGCCGGTGCAGTGGCTGGCGAGGAAAGCCTCATCGATCGCGTTGCGGCGGGTAATTTCATAGCCGAGCGCCAGCATCAGCGCCACGTCGGTGTTCGGGCGAATCGGAATCCACTCGGCGTTAACGAACGCCGGGCAGTCATCGCGCATCGGGCTGATGTTAATGATCGGCGTGCCTTTGGCGCTCAGCTGCTGCAGCGCCGGTTTCAGGCTGTGCTCGCCGGCGCCGCCGGAGGCCACCTGCGCATTTTTCAGCGCCAGGCCGCCAAAGGCGACGAAAATTTCTGCATGCTCCACCACCTGCGGCCAGTCGGTGACGCGGCCGGTGAGCGGCATATAAGTGCCAATCACGTACGGCAGAAAGAACTGTGCCGCGCCCCAGCTGTAGTTACCCTGCTGATCAACGCCACCGCCGCCCTGGAAATAGAAGCGACGAATCAGGGTGCGCGCGTGGTTAACGCGACCGGCTGATGACCAGCCGTACGAACCGTTGAAAATGCCGGAAGCGCCGTAGCGGTCGCGCACCCGGCGGTTCTCTTCCGCCACCAGATCGAGCGCGGTTTCCCAGTCCACGGCGACAAAATCTTCCCGGCCGCGCAGCGTGCGATCGCTGTTTTCACGCGACTTCAGCCACGAACGGCGCACCATCGGCTGACGGATGCGTTTATCCGAGTACACCAGTTCAGGGATAGTGTGGATCATCGGGGAAGGATCGGCATCGGCGAAGAAAGGTTCGCAGGCAATCAGGCGCTGATTTTCGGTGACGGCGGTAAACGCGCCCCAGTGCGCAAGGTGCGGCACACGAGTTTTCATGGTTATGGGTCCGGCAGGCAGGTGTGATTCAGGCTGGCAGCATAGCACGGTGCCGTTACCGGGCTAAAGCCTCACCGTGAGCGTCTGATTTTCCGCACTTTTGCGACAGCGCTGACATTCTGGCGGGTTGCGGCTGCCGGGCTTTTCCGTAACACTGAGAGCATGTGTAAACGTTTTCCCGGATGTCGACCATTGCATGGCTACTATTAAGGATGTTGCCCGCATGGCGGGGGTGTCGGTCGCGACCGTGTCCCGCGTCATCAATAATTCGCCCAAAGCCAGCGAGAGTTCGCGCCTCGCCGTTACCCAGGCCATGGAACAGCTGCAGTATCACCCGAACGCCAATGCCCGCGCGCTGGCGCAGCAATCCACCGAAACGCTCGGGCTGGTGGTAGGCGATGTGTCAGACCCGTTTTTTGGCGCGATGGTGAAAGCGGTCGATGAAGTCGCCGGGCAAACCGGCAACTTTCTGCTGATTGGTAACGGTTACCATAATGAGCAGAAAGAGCGTCAGGCGATTGAACAGCTGATGCGCCATCGCTGCGCCGCGCTGGTGGTGCACGCCAAGAAAATTCCCGATGATGATTTAGAGCTGCTGATGAAGCAGGTGCCGGGCATGGTGCTGCTGAACCGGCTGCTGCAGGGGTTTGAGTCGCGCTGCATTGCGCTGGATGACCGCTACGGCGCCTGGCTGGCCACGCGCCACCTGATTCAGCAGGGTCATACGCAGATCGCCTTTATCTGCTCGACGCACACCATCTCTGACGCCGAAGATCGGCTGCAGGGCTACTACGATGCGCTAAAGGAGCACGGTCTGCCGTGCAACGACCGGCTGGTGGCGTGGGGAGAACCGGATGAGGTAGGTGGCGAGCAGGCAATGACGGAACTGCTCGGACGCGGCAAGCAGGTGAGCGCGGTGGCGTGCTACAACGATTCGATGGCCGCCGGTGCGCTGGCGGTGCTGAGCGATAACGGCATTCGCGTGCCGGAAGAGATGTCGCTGATTGGCTTTGATGATGTGCTGGTGTCGCGCTACGTGCGTCCGCGCCTGACCACGGTGCGCTATCCGATTGTGACCATGGCGCAGCAGGCCGCGCAGCTGGCGCTGGCGCTGGCCAACGGCACCGCGCTGCCGGAGGTGACCAATATGTTTAGCCCGACGCTGGTCAGGCGGCATTCGGTGGGTGGACCGGGTTAAACGGGTGCGGGCTTTCCCTCACCCTGACCCTCTCCCTGAGGGAGAGGGAACGTTCCAGAGCGCGCGGTCAGCCCCCTCGCCCGCTTGCGGGAGAGGGTTGGGGTGAGGGCCAGCGCGCACCCAACCCACTATAAATCCTGCGAATACACCTTCACCTGCACCTCAGGAAACTCCAGCGCATCACACTGATACTGC
>NZ_VOQX01000105.1:0-13840 GCF_016643525.1 Pantoea sp. Morm
AAAGAACAGCTCAGCCGCTATCAGATCGCTGGCTTTGTGCTGGCGTGCAGCGGATTGATGAGCATTGTGTTTATTACCGACGGCTCGGTGACGTTTGCCGGGTTGCTGCTGGTGCTGGCAGGCGCCATAGCCTGGAGCCTTGCCAATATCATCATGAAAAAAGCCGGCACGAAGCAGGTATTCGCGTTTCTGGTCTGGTCGAGCGCCTTTTCGCCGCTTCCGCTTTTTCTGCTGGACGGATTAATTAATGGCAGCGCGGGCTATAGCGCATTAATCAGCCATATGGATACCCGTGCGATATTGTCCATTCTGTTTCAGGTCTACCCCAATACGTTATTAGGCTACTGGATCTGGAATTCATTGCTTAAGCAGTATCCTGTCTCCACCGTCGCGCCATTATCGCTGCTGGTGCCGGTATTCGGCATTCTCGGTTCGATGATGATATTTGGTGAAGTTATTTCTCCGATGAAAATCCTGGCGCTGGTACTGATTATTACCGGGCTGGCGGTTGGGTTGTATGGACAACGCATCAAACGTTATTTCATCCGCAGTCGGATTCGCTGTGATCAGCAGCCCGCTGATGAGCCGTGATCCGACAAGAGCGGGCATCCCACCCGCTCTCTCTGTCAGTGAAAATCCGCTTACTGCACCACGAAACGCGCGACTGAGCCTTCCAGTGTCGACGCCTGATCGCGCAGTGCGCTGGCGGCGGCCGATGATTCCTGCACCAGCGCGGCGTTCTGCTGCGTCACGCTGTCCATCTGAACGATAGCGACGCCGACCTGCGAAATGCCGCGATTCTGCTCATCGGATGCCTGCGCGATTTCGGCGAGGATGCTGGTTACGTTGCCAACGGAATGTACAATTTCATCCATGGTTTTACCGGCCTGACCTACCAGCTGTGAACCACTGCTGATACGCGCCACCGATTCGCCAATCAGGGTTTCGATCTCTTTGGCCGCCTGAGCGCTGCGCTGCGCCAGACTGCGCACCTCACTGGCGACCACGGCAAAGCCGCGTCCCTGCTCACCGGCGCGCGCTGCTTCTACTGCTGCGTTTAACGCCAGGATATTGGTCTGGAAAGCAATGCTGTTAATGACGGTGGTGATTTCGGCGATTTTGCCGGAGCTGGCGCTGATCTGGTCCATGGTTTCAACCACGCCTTTGACCAGCGAGCCGCCCTGATTGGCCTTCTCCGAAGTGGCACGCGCCAGTTCGCTGGAGTGATGAATGTTTTCAACGTTCTGCTTCACGGTAGCGGTTAACTGCTCCATGCTGGCTGCCGTCTGCTCCAGCGCGGCCGCCTGCTCCTCGGTGCGGGCGGAAAGATCGTTATTGCCTGCAGCAATTTCTGCGGAAGCGTGGCTGACCTGCATCACGCCGCTGCGAATGTTACCAATGATGCCGCGCAGATCGTTGCTCATCTCACCGACCGCCTGCATCAGCTCGCCCAGTTCGTCCTTACGCGAAGTTTGCAGCTGTACGCTCAAATCTCCCTGCGCAATCTGCCGCGCGACGTTCAGTGTTACCGCTAAAGGACGGGTAATCTGCCGGGTGATAAACACCGCAATCAGAATGCTGATTACCACAGCCGCCGCCAGGATCAGCGACATCCACAGGATTGCCCGGGCGATATCCTGGTGCGTGGCGGCCAGCTGCTGGGTAAATAATTGATTACTGGTATTGGTCAGATGCAGGCCCGCGATGGCAAGCTGGCGGGTCGCTTCCACTTCTTCTTCCGCAGAGGCGTTGTAGTCCTGCACGCTGTCGCGTCTGGCCGCCAGCGTTACGGCAATTTTATCCAGCGCGTTGCTGTCATCAGCGCTCAGGCGTGGTCGAGCCTGGTCAATGAGTTGAATCGTTTCAGCTATAAAGCCTGACAAAGCCAGACGGTTTTCTTCACTGTTGTCCAGTGCCATCAGCTTTACACGAATACTGATACCATTCAGATATTTAGCGATTTCATTGAGCGCGGTTGCCGTATCCTGCTGTGTGCTGACGTAGTTTCTGGCCAGCGCGGCAACCGCCATGGTTTCGTCACTGAAGCGCAGCGCCTGCAGAATGCTCTGGCGCTTATGCACTTCGTTCACCGTTTCTGCACGATGCTGACGATAAAGGTTCATCGCAGCCGGCAGAGAGGCAATCAGCGTGGTCTGCGCGCTATCCCATCGCCAGGTTTTCAGCTGGTTGATACTGCCCTCAATCGCCTGCAGTCGCGATTCGTTGTCGGCAATGAATTTTTCATCGTGGGTTTTTACGTATTGCAGGCGGGCATCTTTAGCCTGCGCAAACTGATCGTTGATGCCTTTCAACTGGCTGAGTTTTTCCGCACGTTCCGCGATGTCGTGCAGGTTTTTGATGCCACAGGAAGCTACAGCAATGCTGAGGGTAAGCAGCACACCAAACCCGAGCATGAGTTTTCTGCTGACTCTGATATCTTCCAAAAAAACACGTATTTTTTTCATTAAGGTGAATCTCCCTGGTTGTTGTTGTCCACGCTTTTGCCTGATGGCAATGGCGTTATCGGCAGGGAGATGATTAATCTCAATTAAAATAATTAAAAAACACATAATCACCTAAATTTATTAGATGAGCTATGCTTGGGGAAGGGCTGCAACGGTAGGGCAGGCGTGGAGCTCGGGTTTTCTGTTTTAGACTGGTACTGATTTTGGCGGATAGCGGTGCGGGGGAAAGTATTGACGCAACCTGCCGGTTTGTCAAAGCGCCGGGATTTCAGGCGAAGGGCCCGATAGCCCTCAGGCCAGGCGTTGCGCCTGAGGACATTCCGCTACGCCTGAAATCCTCAGGACTCCGCTGGCTGGTTCGTCAGCCACTGAGCGGCGCTGGTGGTGGCAATGTGTTCGCGGTAGTTAAACGTCTCCTGTTTAGGCCATGCCACACCGTCCGGACGGGCAAAGGCCAGCCGGTAGGCCGCGCCAGTGTCACGGGGATGACGCTCTGCATCTTCCCTTAGCCTTTCCCGGCTAAGTAATACTCGCCTGACCGCGCTTTGCCAGTGAGATTGCATCAGGTCAGCCAGCTCTGCGTAAATCAGCGTATCGCCAGCGATATAAACAATGTCGTTCTGAAAAGCGGGCTGATGAAAGAAGATATCGGCTGTCAGCTGCCCGATATCGTCTGGCGTGGTGAGTGTCAGGGCATAGTTCCAGTCGCCGAGGGCATAAACCGTTTTATTCCCGGCATCGATCACGCCAAAATCGGGTTCAAACAGATAGCTGGTAAAAATACCGGTCGAAACAATTACCCAGTCAGTGTTGCTTTGGGCGCGCAGCAGATGGCGCACTTCAAGCTGCTCATCCCATACCGGTTGCCCACTCTCTTTGCCGATAACGTCATAATCCACGCCAAACTGCCAGGGAAAATAGCGGGCGACACCCGCCTTCAGCACGGCCTGAGTGATTCTGAGCTGCGTTCCCGGCCCGCCGACAAAACCACTGCAATTAATGATGGCATCATAGGTGCGAAATAATGCTGAGAGTTCGCTCAGGCTATTTTTCTGCAGGTCGCCTTCCACCACAGTGATATTTAGCTTTTGTAGCGCATCCAGCCGGGTTTTAAGTGGGCCGGACGTGGCATGTGCAGCCTCGCTTCTGAGTAATACACTTATTTTAATCAGAGGATGCTGCTGCGCTTTTTTAGCCATGGCGTTTAACACCGCCATGCCTAATTCTCCTGCGCCGAGGATAAGAATATTTTCGACATGTTGATCAACGGGTAGCATGCTTGTCTCCTTAGGTTATATCCGTCATCCTGACAGCGGACAAACCCTGATTCAATCAGGTACACCCGTGATACCGGAGGAGAGATGGAACCCAATCGCGAAGCCCTGCTGCAGTTTTCCAGACAATTTTGTGAGGCGTTGAGTCACGATGATGAAACATTAAAGCGTGAAATTCTTTCACACGCCGGCAATCGCTGGTCGCTGGGTGTATTGCATATTCTGGTCACCCATGGACCGTTGCGCCATGCAGAAATTGGTCGTGTACTACAAGGTGTCACACAACGAATGCTGACGCGCACACTGCGTACGCTTGAGCGTGACGGCCTTATATCCCGTTGTGATTATCAGGAAAAAGTACCGCGTGTCGTCTATACGGCCACGGACGCGGGCGAAAAAATGATGATGAAAATGATGCCGCTCTGGGCGTGGATTATTTCGTCGGCCGACTATTTTAAGCAAAGCAGGATCACGTTTGATACTCCTCATCAGTAATGGCATTAAATTGCGTGATGACGACCTTGCTGAGGATGCGTGATTATTTCCCTGCTGCCAATAGTGCAATTTTTTTTGCACTATTAATCCTGTCCCGGTTTTGACAGGTTGTCTCGTGAGAATTCACGCATTGAGAGCAGCACGGGCATCAGATTATGGCCTGCATGCGTGAGTGCGTATTCAACACGTGGGGGCTGTTCACCAAAATCAGTGCGGGTTATCAGCCCATCACGTTCAAGCTTGCGCAGATGTTGAGTCAGGACTTTATGCGATATCTCCGGCATACTCTTCATGAATTGCGAGTGACGCATCACAGGCTCCGCAAATAATCTGAATAAAATCTGCAGTGTCCATCTGCCGGAAATAATAGTTAAACATTGTGTGACATAAGCGACCGAACCTTCTGGTCCGAGACAACGTGTTTTCTCCTCATCGCCTACAGGCACTTTCAGGTGCGTAATTGATTCATTCATCAGTTTATTTTCCAATAGATTTTTCACGTATTCTGGAGAACAGTAATGGATCTGAAACTCGACGGCAAAATTGCTCTGATAACGGGTAGCACCAAAGGTATTGGAGAAGCGGTAGCCAGAGGGCTTGCCGCTGAAGGCACCCGCGTTATTATACATGGCCGGGATCCAGCTAAAGCTGAAAATATCGCCAGCGATATCATAAAGCAAGGTGGACAAGCATACGCAGTAACGGGAGATTTAACCCGTGAGGCAGATATTCAACTGCTTTATCAGCAAGTCTGTTCGCTTGTACAATCCGTTGATATTGTTGTTAATAATGCGGGTGGCTCCGGCCCCACAGAGGACTGGACGTCTTCTTTGCCAGAAACCTGGGCGGCTGGGTATGATAAAAACGTCCTTTCAGCCTTACGTGTCATTAATCTTTTTCTTCCTGGGATGCGTGAACAAAAATGGGGCAGAATCATTAATATTTCGAGCCTGGCAGCGTTGATGCCTCCCGCCAGGCGTCCGGATTATGCTGCTGCTAAAGCAGGGATTATTGCCATGACCTCATCGCTGGCAAAAGCGGTCGCACACGATGGTGTAACCGTAAATACTCTCTCACCGGGTACTATTCATAGTGCAAGCCTCGAAAAAGCATTTCGTCAAACGGCCAAAGATGCAGGGTTTTCAGCTGACGCGCCCTGGGAAGATATTGAACAGGCCGTATTGCCCCTGTATGCCAATGTGCCCATGGCGCGCGTTGGGACGCTCAAAGAAATAGCGGACGCCATCACCTTTCTGGCCAGCCCGTTGTCGGGTTACATAACGGGTTCAAATTTAAGGCTTGATGGCGGTATGTGGCCCGGACTTTAAAGCCAGCCGCACAACATCCTGAATAAAATCTCTGTTTCAGCTACTACTTCATTCGATGACATCATCAGAGCCGATTTAATTATCAGAACTGGGCGGGCTGCTGTTGCAGCCCTGCTCATACCCTAACGTCATCCTCTTCATGATGCGCGCAGTCCCGGTCGGTATGCCCAATCCTGTTTATTGACAGTCCACACCTGGTCATGCATATTGTTATGTTATAACGTAACAATGAAAGTACCATGATGAAAAACTCGCTCTCCCTGCTTATTGCGGCGCTGCTGTCGCTTCCTGTATTCAATGCTAATGCCAGTAACTATCCGCTCACCGTTGATAACTGCGGTGTCAAAGAGACCTTCGCTCATCCGCCTGCGCGCGTCGTCACCGTTGGCCAGCATGAAACGGAACTGCTGCTGGCGCTCGGTCTGGCAGATAAAATTGCCGCAACCTCGGTGTGGTTTGGCGCGCTGCCCGCCGATTTGCAAGGGCAGGGCAGCCAGCTTAAACGGCTGGCCGATAACGCCCCAGGCTTTGAAGCGGTGGTGGCGCAGCGCCCGGAGCTGGTGCTGGCGCAGTACAGCTGGCACGTCGGGCCGCAGGGTGAAGTCGCCACGCGTGAACAGTTTGAACAGCTCGGCATCCGAACCTGGATTTCGCCTGCCGACTGCATCGGCAAAGCCGTCACCACCACGTCCAATAGCGACGGTGCACGCACCACACCGTATGGGATCGAGGTGATTTTTGCTGAAATCAGCGCGCTGGCGCGCATTTTTGATGTGCCGGCGCGTGGCGAAGCGCTCAAACAGCAGCTGGCCGCTCGTATAGCACAGGTTCAGCAGCAGCTGCACAAATCACCGTCAGCGCCACTGAAGGTGGTTTACTGGTTTTCCAGCCCGCGCCTGAAAGGCGATCCCTGGGTCGCCGGCAATAAAGGGGCACCGGGCTGGATCAGCCAGACGCTCGGTCTGACTAACATTATCGATTCAGACGAAGAGTGGCCGGCGGTCACGTGGGAGCACATCGTCTCCGCGCAGCCGGACATCATCGTTATTGCCAGCATGGCGCGGCGGCTCTATCCCGCCGATGACGTCGCGGTTAAAAAACACTTTCTGCAAAGCGATCCGGTGACGCGTGAAATGCCAGCGGTGAAAAACGGCCACATTGTGGTGGTACCGGCCATGTCACTGAATCCCTCGTTGCGCAATGTGGAAGCTGTAGAGGTGATCGGTCAGCAGATCGCTGCCTTCAAACCTGCCCGATGAGCGCTCACGCTTTCTGTTACTGGCGCACCGGCCTGCTGATTGCTGCGGGCGCGCTCAGCCTGCCGGTGATGATGACGCTGGCCGCGGCAACCGGCGATGTCGCGATCAGCTTTACCCTGACCGCGCAGGCCATCACCAATGGTCTTGGCATCACCCATTACGACCTGCCGGCGCTGGAAGCCGGCATCGTCTGGCAATACCGCATGAGCCGCGCGCTGATGGCGGCGAGCAGCGGCGGCGGCCTGGCACTGTGTGGGATGGTGTTGCAGTCGTTGCTGCGCAATTCGCTGGCCGACCCTTATCTGCTGGGGATTTCCGCCGGTGCATCAACCGGCGCGGTGTGCGTGATGCTGCTTGGCATCGGCGGCGGGGCCATCACCACCGGTGCCGGCGCGTTTGGCGGTGCCTGTCTTGCATTTATGCTGATTGTTCTGCTCTCCGGCGGCATGCGGGAAAACACCGCGCGCATCATTCTGGCCGGTATTGCCGGGACGCAATTATTTAATGCGCTGACCGCTTACATTGTCAGCACGGCGGCCAATGCTGAGCAGTCGCGCGGCGTAATGTTCTGGCTGCTCGGCAGCCTGAGCGGCGTGCGCTGGGCAGATGCATTACTGTGTTTTGCCGTAACCCTCGCCGGTCTGCTGACTGTGCTCTACCATGCGCGCGCGCTGGATACCTTCTCGTTTGGCGCGGAAGTTTCCGCGACGCTGGGCACGCAGGTTTCAGCGGTGCGCATCGTATTACTGCTGACCACTGCGTTAGTGACGGCGGTAATCGTCAGCGCGATTGGCGCGGTCGGTTTTGTCGGGCTGGTGATCCCGCATATCACCCGCATGATTGCCGGGCCGCGTCATCTGGTGACGATCCCGCTCGCATTCCTGGGCGGCTGCCATTTCATGGTGATTGCCGACCTGGTATCGCGCACGTTAATCACCCATCAGGTGCTGCCGATAGGCGTAGTGACGGCGCTAGTCGGCGCTCCGGTGTTCGCCCTGATTCTGTATCGCAACCGGGAGAAATCATGAAGTATGTCGCGGTGGATAAACTGAGCGTGACGCTACAGGCGCGCAGCGTGTTATCTGACATCAGTTTTGCGGCGCAGCGGGGACAAACGGTCGGGTTGCTCGGCCCTAATGGCTCGGGCAAATCGACGCTCATCCGTGCGCTGGCGGGCGTTCAGCCTTGTGCTTATTACGGGCTGGAGATGGGCGGCACGCGGCTGAACCAACTCAGCCGGCGGCAGCGTGCCCGTACGCTGGCCTTCGTGCCGCAGCATGCCGAAATGGAAGCTGAGATGTGCGTTAGCGACATCGTGCGTCTGGGGCGGGCGCCGCATCGCAACGCGTTCAGCCCGTGGCGGACGGCAGATGAAACGGCAGTGCAGCACGCGCTGTCGCTGATGAAACTGGATGCGCTGGCCGGGCGGTCGTGGCAGCGGCTGTCCGGTGGCGAACGCCAGCGCTGCCAGATCGCGCGTGCGCTCGCGCAGCAGCCGGATATCCTGTTGCTGGATGAGCCGATTAACCATCTGGATATTCAGTTTCAGCTTGAGCTGATGCGGCTGATTGCCGCACTGCCGGTCACGGTGATTGTGGCCCTGCACGATCTGAATCTGGCGGCAAAATTTTGCCAGCATCTGGTGGTGCTGCAGCACGGGCAAGTGGTGGCGAGCGGTGAGCCCGCCGCCGTGCTGACGCCTGCCCTGATTCAGCGGACGTGGCAGGTCGAGGCCATCGTCAACCGCAGCGAGCGCGGCACCATGAATATTCAGTACGCCTGAACCGGGCTGATCTTAACGTTCGTCGAACGGCACGCCGCCTTTGGATTTATGATGCTTCGGCGTTTCGATAATCGACACGGTGACCACATCAGCATCGATCTCAAACGAATCCACCACCGCCTGGGTGATGGCTTTGAGTAACTTTTTCTTCTGCTCAACGCTACGGCCTTCCGCAGCATAAACGACAATCTCTGGCATAACGGCATTTCCTCACGGGTTAGAGTTCTTCTCAAGCATACCTCAGCCACGCTGCCGCGCGCAGCGTTAACCTGTCGCGACGGTTAAAAGGCAACAAGCGGCTGACGAATTCCCTGCAAACGCCGTGTGTTAAAGTGTGAATTGTTATGTTATAACGTAATTGATTCGATGATAGTGTAACGGTTTATTCGGAAAATTTAATGAAATCAATGCAAAATTTGCTGATCGCTGCGGCGCTCGGCCTGGCTTCCTGCGCCGTTGTGGCGGCGAGCACACCCGAAAAACCGGTGCGGATTGCCGCACCGTTTGAAATTAAAGGCAGCGATCCGGCGCTCTCCGGCGACATTCTGTTGCGCATGGATGTGGTTGAAACGCTGGTAGAAGTGAACGAACGCGGTGAGCCGGTGGCGGCGCTGGCACAGCGCTGGCAGGTCTCTGACGATGGGCTACGCTGGCAGTTTCAGCTGCGCGACGGCGTGCATTTTCACGATGGCTCGCTGCTGGATGCGGTTGCCGTGGTGAAATCACTCAACACCGCACGCGGCAAAGCGGGCTTACTGGACAAAACGCCAATCGCCGACATCAGCGGGGCAGGGCAGCTTGTCACCATCACGCTGCGTGAACCCTTCACGCCGCTGCTGTCGGTCCTGGCGGAAAGCCGCTCGCAAATCCTCGCACTGGCCAGCTGGGATGCGCAGGGCAACATCACGCGCATTATTGGCAGCGGGCCGTTTACGCTCACTTCCTTCCAGCCGCCGCAGTCGCTGACGGTGGCGCGCTTCGCGGATTACTGGGGCGAGAAACCGGCGATTGCCGCCGCCAGCTATCTGGCGACCGGCCGCGCGGAAACCCGTGCGCTGCTGGCAGAAAGCGGTGATGCAGATTACGTGTTTAACCTTGATGCCGCCAGCCGGCAGCGGCTGGCACGGAAAGCGTCGCTGCACATCCCGGCGATTCCGGTGCCGCGCACGTTGATGCTGAAGCTTAATCTGGCCGATCCGCTGCTGGCGGAACTGCCGGTGCGTGAGGCGATCAGCATGGCGATCGATCGCAACGCGCTGGCGCAGGCGGTGCTGCGTTATCCGGGCGCAGCCAGCCAGCTGTTTCCCCCTAACATGGCAGAGTGGCACAACCCGGCACTCACGCCGCTGCACTATCAGCCGCAGCAGGCTGCTCAGTTATTACAGTCGGCCGGCTGGCAACGCGGCGCGGATGGCGTACTGACACGCAACGGCCAGCGCTTCAGCCTGACGCTGCTGACCTATCCCGATCGCCCTGAGCTGCCGCTGATGGCGATGGTGATTCAGCAGCAGCTGCGTCAGGTCGGCATAGACGTGCGAATCAACGCGACCAACGCCAGCGAGATCCCGGCGCAGCACCACAACAACCGTCTGCAGCTGGCGCTGTTTGCGCGTAATTTTGCCCTGACGCCCGATCCGACCGGAACGCTGCTGCAGGATTATGGCACCCACGGCGGTGACTGGGGGGCGATGAACTGGCATGCGGCAGGCTTCGACGCGGCGCTCCACACGCTGACGCAATCCACCGATGGCGCAGCCCGCGCCGGGGCGCGCAGCGTCATCACCCGCGCGCTGCAACAGGAACTGCCGGTGATTCCGCTGGCCTGGTATCAGCAGTCGGCGGCGGTTAACAGCCAGCTGCAGGGCGTCAAACTCGATCCGTTTGAACGCCACTTCGGCCTGCGCCAGATGCACTGGGGGAGCCATGATTAAACAACTCAGCTGGCGCATGGCGCAGGCGCTGTTCGTGGTGCTGGCGGTAGGATTACTGACCTGGCTGCTGGTGCAGGCGCTGCCGGGCGACATGGCGTGGCGTATCGCCTCGGGGCGCTATGGTTACGATCGCGTCGATGCCGACGCGGTGGCGCGGGTACAGCAGGAGCTGAACGGCGCGCTTAACGGCGGCAGTGCGTTGATGCACTGGCTCTTCGATCTGCTGCAGTTTAACTTTGGCCGCTCGCTGGTTTCCGGTGAGCCGGTGATGGATGAGCTGCGCTGGCAGCTGGGCCAGACGCTGGCGCTGGCGGGCGTCTCGCTGCTGCTGGCGTTACTGCTGACGCTGCCGCTCGGCATCTGGGCCGGTTGCCACGCCAACGGCCGGCTTGACCGTGCGCTGTTCTGGCTGACCGCCTTGCTGAAATCGGTGCCGCATTTTGCACTCGGCATGCTGCTGATCCTGCTGTTCGCGCTGCAACTCGACTGGCTGCCGAGCGCCGGTCACGGCGAGCTGCGCCATTTCCTGTTGCCGGCACTGACGCTGGCATTGTCGCTGACGGCTGTCGGCGTGCGCGTGGTGCGCGAAGCCACCTGGCAGGTGGTGTCGTCCGGCTACTATCGCTGGGGAGCGCAAAAGGGACTGTCACCCGCGCGCCTGCTGCTGCGTCACGGCCTGCGTAATCTGAGCGCGCCGGTGCTGACGTGGTTTGGCATGCAGTTTGTCTGGCTGGTGGAAGGCGTGGTGGTGGTGGAAACCCTGTTTGCGTGGCCGGGAATCGGTCACGCTCTGGTGCACGCCATTTTTGCGCGTGACGTGCCGGTAATTCAGGCCAGCGCCATGACGCTCGGCCTGCTGTTTGTCCTGCTGAACATGCTGGTGGATGCCGGTTGTCATCTGCTCGATCCCCGGGGGGCGCGCGCATGAAGATGACGCTTTCACGCTGGGTGGGTCTGGTACTGCTGGCGGCGCTGCTGGCTTACGCGTTTGTGCTGCCGCTGATTCAGCACGGCGATCCGCTACAGCAGGATTTGCTGCAAATGTTGCAGACGCCGAACCGCAGCCATTTGCTCGGTTTCGACCATCTCGGTCGCGATATGTTAACGCGCCTCAGCGCCGCGCTGCGCCTGTCACTCGGGCTGGCAGCCCTGTGCGTGATCAGTGCGCTGATTGCGGGCGTGTTCACCGGTGTGATCAGTGCGCTGTATGGTGGCTGGCCGGAGCGATTGCTGAGCATCGTCGGCGATATGTGCCTCGCGCTGCCGGGATTACTGCTGGTACTGCTGCTGGCTGCCATTGCGCCAGACGCGCCGCAGATGCTGTGGCTGGGCATTTCGCTGGTGCTGTGGGTGGAATTTTTCCGCGTCACGCGTGCCACGCTGCGGCCAATTGTGCAGGCGCCCGGTATGCAGGCCAGCAAACTGCTCGGGTTCTCTGCCTGGTATCGTTTTCGTCATCATCTGTGGCCTGCGCTGGCACCGGTGCTGCTGACGCTAACCTTGTTCTCTTTCAGCAGCGCCATCATGGCGGTGTCGGCGCTCGGGTTTATCAGCGTTGGCGTGCGTCCGCCCACGCCGGAGCTGGGCCTGATGATGACCGAACTGCTGCCGTTTGCGTGGGAAGCGCCGTGGCTGCTGATGCAGCCGGTAGCCGCACTGTTTTTACTGTTGATCAGCCTCAATCTGCTGATGAAAAAGGAGCGATGATGAAGGGATTACAGATCACCGGGCTGAGCGTTGCCACAGCGACTGAAACACTGGTTGAGCCGGTGGATGTGCGGCTACAACCCGGTCGGCCGCTGACGCTGCTCGGCGAAACCGGATCGGGGAAAAGTCTGCTGGCGCAGGCGATCATGGGGATATTGCCGCCGTCGCTGCAGGCCAGCGGTGAGGTGATGATCAACGGCAGACGCTTTCAGCTGCCGCAGGATACGGCGCAGCTGCGTCGGCTGTGGGGCAATACGCTGGCTTCGCTGCCGCAGGAGCCGTGGTTGTCGCTCGATCCGACCATGGCGATTCAGCAGCAGGTGGCGGAAGGGCATCGCTTCGTGCGCGGTTTGCCGCCCGCCGCCAGCGCTGCAGCGGCGCAGCAGGATCTGCAGCAGCTTGGTCTGGCCGCGGCGGCACGGCGTTATCCGTGGCAGCTTTCCGGCGGCATGGCACAGCGCGCCGCGTTTGCGGCAGCCCGTGCCGGTGGCGCGCAGATGCTGATTGCCGATGAGCCGACCAAAGGGCTGGATGTGGCGCGCCGCGACGAAGTCAGCCAGCTGTTACAGCGCGAAGTGGCCGATGGCGGCATGCTGTTGACCATCACTCACGACATCGCCCTGGCACGCCAGCTGGACGGCGACGTGCTGGTGATACATAAAGGCAGCGTGATTGAACAGGGCCCGGCGCAGCAGGTGTTGCAGTCACCGCAGCAGCCTTACACGCGCGCGCTGCTGGCTGCCGATCCGGCCGTCTGGCCCGCCCGACAACAAACGGTGATCGGTGCCAGGCCGGTGATCAGCGCCCAGGACATTATGCTGGCGCGCGGGGGCAAAAGGCTGGGTGTGCCACGCGATTTCACGCTGCACGCCGGTGAAATCGTTGGCCTGCACGGTGCCAGCGGCAGCGGCAAAAGCAGCTTCGGCGACGTGCTGTTGGGGTTGCTCGCGCCGCAGCAGGGCCGCGTAACGCACCACGCTGATGCGGATGCGCTGAAATATCAGAAAATCTATCAGGATCCTTCCGCGCTGTTTCCGCCGCAGCGCACGCTGGGGCAAAGCATCAACGATGTGCTGCGGCGTCACGCTCTCCCGCCGGCACAGCGCGATGCGCTCATGACGCGGCTGGCCTTGCATCCCGCGCTGCTGACGCGGCGACCAGAGGCGCTCTCCGGCGGCGAACTGCAGCGCTTCGCGCTGCTGCGGGTGATGCTGCTGCGGCCGGTATTTCTGTTTGCCGATGAGCCGACGTCACGCCTCGATCCGCTGGTGCAGCAGCAAACATGGCAGTTGATCGCGGAACTGGCGCGCGAGCAGCAGTGCGCGGTGCTGCTGGTGAGTCATGACCGCGATCTGCTGGAGAAAGGCACGCATCGGGTGATCGCCATGGAAGCGGCTTAGCGATCGGGCGGCTGGCTGTCACCCGGCCCGAGACTCCGCTGCATTACCACGGTGTCCAGCCAGCGGCCATGTTTGTAACCCACCGATTTCATCACGCCGGTGTGCTCAAAACCGAGCGCCCGGTGTACTCCCAGCGAGCCCTGGTTGGCGCTGTCACCGATAATCGCGATGATCTGGCGAAAGCCAGCGGCTTCGGCC
>NZ_VOQX01000106.1:0-13804 GCF_016643525.1 Pantoea sp. Morm
ACAGAATTTCAGTAGAATCCACCGCCCAGGGCAACGATCCCTGTCCGAACACTAACGAGGACCCACTTCATGTTTTATCCAGATCCTTTTGACGTCATCGTAATCGGTGGTGGTCATGCGGGCACAGAAGCCGCGATGGCCGCTGCCCGAATGGGTCAGCAAACCCTGTTACTCACCCATAATATTGATACGCTGGGACAAATGTCCTGTAACCCGGCGATCGGTGGCATCGGGAAAGGACACCTGGTTAAGGAAGTGGATGCCTTAGGCGGTTTGATGGCCAGCGCGATCGATCAGGCCGGTATTCAGTTTAGGATACTAAACGCCAGCAAAGGCCCGGCGGTGCGTGCCACGCGTGCACAGGCAGACCGGGTACTGTATCGCCAGGCGGTACGCACTGCGCTGGAAAACCAGCCGAACCTGATGATCTTCCAGCAGGCGGTTGACGATCTGATTGTGGAGAACGATCGCGTTGTCGGCGCCGTGACCCAGATGGGCCTGAAGTTCCGGGCGAAAACCGTCGTTCTGACGGTCGGCACCTTCCTGGACGGCAAAATCCACATCGGCCTCGATAACTACAGCGGTGGCCGTGCAGGCGATCCTCCGTCGATTCCGCTGGCTAAACGTCTGCGTGCCCTGCCGCTGCGCGTAAACCGCCTGAAAACCGGTACGCCACCGCGTATCGATGCCCGCACCATCGACTTTTCGGTGCTCACGCCGCAGCACGGGGATGACCCGATGCCGGTGTTCTCGTTTATGGGCCATGCCGGACAGCATCCGCAGCAGGTGCCATGCTGGATAACCCACACCAATGAGCAGACACATGAAGTGATCCGCAATAACCTCGATCGCAGCCCGATGTATGCCGGGATCATCGAGGGGATCGGGCCACGCTACTGCCCGTCGATCGAAGACAAAGTGATGCGCTTTGCCGATCGTAACGCGCATCAGATTTTCCTTGAGCCGGAAGGGCTCACCAGCAACGAAATCTACCCGAACGGTATCTCCACCAGCCTGCCGTTTGATGTGCAGATGCAGATCGTGCGCTCGATGAAAGGTCTGGAGAACGCGAAGATCGTGCGTCCGGGCTACGCCATCGAGTATGACTTCTTCGATCCGCGCGATCTCAAGCCGACGCTGGAGAGTAAATTTATCCATGGCCTGTTCTTTGCCGGCCAGATCAACGGCACCACCGGTTATGAAGAAGCGGCAGCGCAGGGGCTGCTGGCCGGCCTTAACGCTGCGCGTCAGTCTGCGGACAAAGAGGGCTGGGCGCCGCGTCGCGATCAGGCCTATCTTGGCGTGCTGGTCGACGATCTGTGTACGCTGGGCACCAAAGAGCCGTATCGCATGTTTACCTCGCGCGCCGAGTATCGTCTGATGCTGCGTGAAGACAACGCCGATCTGCGCCTGACCGAAACCGGACGGGAACTCGGCCTGGTCGACGACGCGCGCTGGGCTCGCTATAACCAGAAGCTGGAAGCGATTGAGCAGGAGCGTCAGCGTCTGCGTGACCTGTGGGTGCATCCGAAGTCTGAAAACGTCAGCGAAGTGAACACGGTAATCAGCGCGCCGCTGACCAAAGAGGCCAGCGCGGAAGATCTGCTGCGTCGTCCGGAGATGACCTACGAACTGCTGATGTCGCTGCCGAGCTACGGTCCGGCGCTGGCGGATGAGCAGGCCGCAGAGCAGGTAGAGATTCAGGTGAAGTATGAAGGTTACATCGCGCGTCAGCAGGAGGAGATCGATCGCCAGCAGCGCAATGAAAACACCTTACTTCCGGCTGACCTCGACTATCGCCAGGTAAATGGACTGTCGAATGAAGTGATCGCCAAACTCAACGACCACAAACCGACCTCTATCGGCCAGGCATCGCGTATTTCCGGCATCACGCCGGCGGCGATTTCAATTCTGCTGATTTACCTGAAAAAACAGGGCCTGCTGCGTAAAAGCGCCTGATCGACCCCCGGGGCGGGCACGCTCGCCCCTGTTAATGGAATTCTCGTCGTGATTAATAAACTCTCCCGGCTGCTGCAAGCGGCAAACATTTCCCTCTCCGATCAGCAAAAACAGCAGCTGGTGGGTTATGTCGAGCTGCTGCACAAGTGGAATAAAGCCTACAACCTGACCTCGGTGCGCGATCCGCAGCAGATGCTGGTGCGCCACATTCTCGACAGCATCGTGGTAGAACCCCACCTGCAGGGTGAGCGCTTTATTGATGTCGGTACCGGACCGGGTCTGCCGGGGATCCCGCTGGCGATTGTCCGCCCGCAGGCGCACTTTACGCTGCTGGATAGCCTCGGGAAACGCGTGCGTTTCCTGCGTCAGGTGCAACATGAGTTAGGACTCACTAACGTCACGCCGGTTCAGAGCCGGGTGGAAGAGTTTCCGGCTGAGCCGCCGTTTGACGGAGTAATCAGCCGCGCCTTTGCATCGCTGGAAGACATGCTGAACTGGTGCCACCATCTGCCGGGAGCAACAGGCCACTTCTATGCGCTGAAAGGCGTCAGGCCGGATGACGAAATTGCCGCGCTGCCTGCCGGCTTCGCCATCGAAAAAATTGAGCCACTGCGGGTGCCGGAACTGGAAGGTGAGCGTCATCTGGTGGTGATCAGGCGGCAATAGTCGCGCAAACGGTGTGGATTTATCGTGATTCATGCCGTTTGGCTTAGCGCAGCAGCCGGCTAAAAAAACAGCGGTTGAACGCGTCACGATAAACGCTTTTATTCAACAGGGCAGGGGAAGCGGGTTAACATCCGCCGCGGAAATTATCCGAAAACCTCTGTTACATTTAACGAATAATTCACATTTCATTATCAGTTACATCACTTTAACCGCTGTATTTACTGTGACGAATAGTCACGGCGGAAAATATAACTCTGCAATAAATCGGCGGACGTAATATCAGTTTTACGTTTTTATTGCTGTGGGTGATGTCAATAGAGTGTTTTTATCGAAAATCTGGCGCTAGTCCTGGAGCAATAATTCTATCTTACTGATAGAAAAGTAAATTACGGGTTTCATTAATTGCGCGGCAGGGGTTAAAAAGCAAATTATCGCTGCCGGGGGTGCTTATAATGTGATCTGAAGCACGCTTTAAAAGCAAGTCTGCCGGGCAATTTCAAGCCTGTTTCGTCAGGCAGGCCGAAGCGGATGTTTTGAAAAATAGCCCTCCAGAAAGAAATTTAAATAATTGTTCACCTTTTCGCTACTTACCGATTGAAATCGCAGGTGCGGCCCGTATAATTTGCACGGCTTTTGCTGCTTGACTCAAAAGAGTAAAGGCAGTCTTATACGACACGCGACATACCCCGTTCGGGGCAGGAGAGTTAAGCGTCATGTCAGTGTCTCTTTACAGTGTGAAATTAGCCCGAACCGTGCTGGTGATCCAGCTGGTGACCTTTGTCGTAATCGGTGCGCTGTTTGCCCTGAAAGATGTCACCTGGGGCGCCTCTGCCATCGCGGGTGGTGCGGCAGCCTGGCTGCCAAACGTACTGTTTATGTTTTTAGCCTGGCGCCTGCAGGATCAAACTCCGGCAAAAGGGCGTGTCGCCTGGAGCTTCGCCTTTGGTGAAGTGCTCAAGGTGTTTGCCACCGTTGTTTTTCTCGTTGTGGCGTTAGGTGGATTTGGAGCGGTCTTCTGGCCACTCGCAATCACCTGGTTATCGGTGCTGGTGGTACAAATCGTCGCGCCGGCTGTAATTAACAACAAAGGGTAAGAGGCATCATGGCCGCAGGAGAGATCTCAACGCCGCAGGAATACATAGGTCATCATCTGACACATCTTCAGATGGACCTGCGTACTTTCGAGCTGGTGAATGCACACGACGCGCCAGCAACGTTCTGGACGTTAAACCTGGACTCCATGTTTTTCTCTGTTGTACTGGGACTGGTGTTCCTGGTGCTGTTCCGTAAAGTGGCGAAAAGCGCCACCAGCGGTGTGCCAGGGAAAATGCAGGCGGCTATCGAGCTGGTCGTTGGCTTTGTTGATAGCAACGTCCGCGACATGTACCACGGTAAGAGTAAAGTTATCGCCCCGCTGGCTCTGACGATTTTCGTCTGGGTCTTCCTGATGAACTTCATGGATCTGCTGCCTATCGATTTGCTGCCGTTTATCGGCGAGCACTATCTGGGCCTGCCGGCGCTGCGCGTCGTGCCGTCTGCAGACGTGAACATCACGCTGTCTATGGCGCTGGGCGTATTTATTTTGATTCTGTTCTACAGCATCAAAATGAAAGGTGTAGGTGGCTTCACCAAAGAGCTGACGCTGCAGCCTTTTAATCACCCGATCTTCATCCCCATCAACCTGATTCTTGAAGGTGTTAGCCTGCTGTCTAAACCGGTTTCGCTCGGTCTGCGACTGTTCGGCAACATGTATGCGGGTGAGCTGATCTTTATCCTGATTGCCGGTCTGCTGCCGTGGTGGTCGCAGTGGGTGCTGAATGTGCCATGGGCCATTTTCCACATCCTGATTATTTCGCTGCAGGCTTTCATTTTCATGGTCCTCACGATTGTCTATCTGTCGATGGCATCTGAAGAGCATTGATTTTTATCTCAACAACTTAGCTTTTAACTGAAACAAACTGGAGACTGTCATGGAAAACCTGAATATGGATCTGCTGTACATGGCTGCCGCTGTGATGATGGGTCTGGCGGCAATCGGTGCTGCGATCGGTATCGGCATCCTCGGAGGTAAATTCCTGGAAGGCGCAGCGCGTCAGCCGGATCTGATTCCTCTGCTGCGTACGCAGTTCTTTGTTGTAATGGGTCTGGTGGATGCAATCCCAATGATCGCTGTTGGTCTGGGTCTCTACGTGATGTTTGCTGTCGCCTAAAGCCTGTAGCCGTGGTTCACTCATGGCACGCAGTGTGATGAGGAACGGATTCTGCCGTTTATCGCTGATAGCGGCAGAGCAAGTTAACTTAATAAGAGGCATTGTGCTGTGAACATTAATGCAACAATCCTCGGCCAGGCCATCGCGTTCATCCTGTTTGTCGCGTTCTGCATGAAGTACGTATGGCCGCCGATTATGGCTGCCATCGAAAAGCGCCAGAAAGAAATTGCTGAAGGCCTTGCTTCTGCTGAACGCGCGAAGAAAGATTTGGATCTCGCGCAGGCCAATGCGACCGACCAGCTGAAAAAAGCCAAAGAAGAAGCTCAGGTCATTATCGAGCAGGCGAACAAACGCCGTGCCCAGATTCTGGACGAAGCCAAAACTGAAGCTGAGACTGAACGTAACCGCATCGTGTCTCAGGCGCAGGCAGAAATCGAAGCCGAGCGCTCACGTGCACGTGAAGAGCTGCGTAAGCAAGTCGCGCTGCTGGCCTTAGCTGGCGCCGAGAAGATCATCGAACGTTCCGTGGATGAAGCTGCTAACAGCGACATCGTTGATAAACTGGTCGCTGAACTGTAAGGAGGGAGGGGCTGATGTCTGATCTGATTACTGTAGCTCGCCCCTACGCCAAAGCAGCTTTTGACTTTGCTGTTGAGCATCAAAGTATCGACCGCTGGCAGACCATGCTGGCGTTTGCCGCAGAAGTGGCTCGCAACGAACAGATGGCAGAACTCCTTTCCGGTGCATTGGCACCGGAAGCCTTGTCTGCTTCTTTCAACGCAGTCTGTGGTGATCAACTTGATGAACACGCTCAGAACCTGATTAAGGTTATGGCGGAGAACGGACGTTTGACAGCGCTTCCAGCGGTACTGGAACAGTTCATTCAACTGCGTGACGCTTATGAAGCGACAGCCGAAGTTGATGTGATCTCCGCCAGTGCGCTGAGTGACAGCCAGCTGAGTAAAATCAGCGCCGCGATGGAAAAACGTCTGTCACGCAAAGTTAAGCTGAATTGCAAAATTGATAAGTCTGTAATGGCAGGTGTGGTTATCCGTGCGGGTGACCTGGTGATTGATGGCAGCGTGCGCGGCCGTCTTGACCGTCTGGCAGACGTCTTGCAGTCTTAAGGGGACTGGAGCATATGCAACTGAATTCCACCGAAATCAGCGAACTGATCAAGCAGCGCATTGCTCAGTTCAATGTCGTGAGCGAAGCTCACAACGAAGGTACTATTGTTTCTGTAAGTGACGGTATCATCCGCGTACACGGCCTGGCCGATGTAATGCAGGGTGAGATGATTGCTCTGCCGGGCAACCGTTACGCTATCGCACTGAACCTCGAGCGTGACTCTGTAGGTGCAGTAGTGATGGGTCCGTACGCTGACCTCGCCGAAGGCATGAAGGTGAAGTGTACTGGCCGTATCCTGGAAGTGCCGGTTGGCCGTGGCCTGCTGGGCCGCGTGGTTAACACCCTGGGTGCACCGATCGACGGTAAGGGCGCTATCGACAACGATGGCTTCTCACCAGTTGAAGTGATTGCACCAGGCGTTATCGACCGTCAGTCAGTCGACCAGCCTGTTCAGACCGGTTACAAATCTGTCGATGCGATGATTCCAATCGGCCGTGGCCAGCGTGAGCTGATCATCGGTGACCGTCAGACCGGTAAAACTGCGATGGCCATCGACGCCATCATCAACCAGCGCGATTCTGGCATCAAGTGTGTCTACGTCGCGATCGGTCAGAAAGCCTCTACCATCTCTAACGTGGTACGTAAGCTGGAAGAGCACGGTGCGCTGTCTAACACCATCGTGGTTGTCGCTTCCGCTTCTGAATCCGCTGCGCTGCAGTACCTGGCTCCGTATGCCGGTTGCGCGATGGGTGAATACTTCCGTGACCGCGGTGAAGATGCGCTGATCGTGTATGATGACCTGTCTAAGCAGGCTGTTGCTTACCGTCAGATTTCTCTGCTGCTGCGCCGTCCGCCGGGTCGTGAAGCATTCCCGGGCGACGTGTTCTACCTCCACTCTCGTCTGCTGGAGCGTGCATCACGCGTTAGCGCTGACTACGTTGAGCGTTTCACCAACGGTGAAGTGAAAGGCCAGACCGGTTCTCTGACCGCGCTGCCGATCATCGAAACCCAGGCGGGTGACGTTTCTGCGTTCGTTCCGACCAACGTAATCTCGATTACCGATGGTCAGATCTTCCTGGAATCGAACCTGTTCAACTCCGGTATCCGTCCAGCCGTTAACCCGGGTATTTCGGTATCCCGTGTTGGTGGTGCTGCACAGACCAAGATCATCAAGAAACTGTCCGGTGGTATCCGTACCGCGCTGGCACAGTATCGTGAACTGGCAGCGTTCTCTCAGTTCGCTTCCGATCTGGACGATGCAACGCGCAAACAGCTGAGCCACGGTCAGAAAGTGACCGAGCTGCTGAAGCAGAAACAGTATGCACCGATGTCTGTTGCACAACAGGGTCTGGTACTGTTCGCTGCCGAGCGCGGCTTCCTGAACGACGTTGAACTGGCGAAAATCGGCAGCTTCGAAGCCGCTCTGCTGGCGTTCGCCGATCGCGAACACGCGGAGCTGATGGCTGAAATCAACCAGGCGGGTAACTACAACAACGAAATCGAAGAGAAGCTGAAAGGCCTCCTCGAAACGTTTAAAGCAACCCAGTCCTGGTAATGTCTGGCGGCTTGTCTGAAAAGGCAGGCCGCAAGGCTTTGAGGAGAAGCTAATGGCCGGCGCAAAAGAAATACGTACCAAGATCGGAAGCGTGAAAAACACGCAGAAGATCACCAAAGCGATGGAAATGGTCGCCGCCTCCAAAATGCGTAAAACGCAGGAACGCATGGCGGCCAGCCGTCCGTATGCAGATACCATGCGCAAAGTGATTGGTCACCTTGCTCTGGGTAATCTGGAATACAAGCACCCTTACCTGGATGAGCGCGACGTTAAGCGCGTCGGCTACCTGGTCGTTTCGACTGACCGCGGGCTTTGTGGTGGTTTGAACGTTAACCTGTTCAAAAAATTGCTGGCAGAAATGAAAGGCTGGTCTGATAAAGGCGTGCAGAGCGATCTGGCGATTATCGGTTCCAAAGGCGTTTCTTTCTTCGGCTCTGTAGGTGGCAACGTCGTGGCTCAGGTTACCGGCATGGGCGATAAGCCTGCGCTGTCCGACCTGATCGGCCCGGTAAAAGTGATGTTGCAGGCTTATGATGAAGGCCGCATCGACAAGCTGTATATCGTCAGCAATAAGTTTAATAACACCATGTCTCAGACTCCGACCATTACCCAACTGCTGCCGTTACCGCCAGCGGAAGGTGAAGAAGAGATGAAGGCGAAGACCTGGGATTACCTGTACGAACCCGATCCGAAAGCGCTGCTGGATACCCTGCTGCGTCGTTATGTCGAATCGCAGGTTTATCAGGGTGTGGTGGAAAACCTGGCCAGTGAGCAGGCTGCACGTATGGTGGCCATGAAAGCGGCAACCGATAACGGCGGAAACCTGATCAAAGAGCTGCAGTTGGTGTACAACAAAGCTCGTCAGGCCAGCATCACTCAGGAACTTACCGAGATCGTCTCGGGAGCCTCCGCGGTTTAACCAGGCATATATCCCGTCGCGCGAGCGCGGCCGGATATTCTCGTATTAGGTAGAGGATTCAAGATGGCAGCTGGAAAGATTGTCCAGATTATCGGCGCCGTAGTTGACGTCGAATTCCCTCAGGACGCGGTACCGCAGGTATACAGCGCTCTCGAGGTAAAAAATGGTGATGCTCGTCTGGTGCTGGAAGTTCAGCAGCAGCTGGGCGGTGGCGTGGTGCGTACCATCGCCATGGGTTCTTCTGACGGCCTGAAGCGCGGTCTGGAAGTCACCGACCTGAAAAAACCTATCCAGGTTCCGGTTGGTAAAGCAACACTCGGCCGTATCATGAACGTGCTGGGTGAGCCAATCGACATGAAAGGCGACCTGAAAGAAGAAGACGGCAGCGCTGTAGAGGTTTCCTCTATTCACCGCGCAGCGCCTTCTTATGAAGAGCAGTCAAACTCGCAGGAACTGCTGGAAACCGGCATCAAGGTTATCGACCTGATGTGTCCGTTCGCGAAGGGCGGTAAAGTCGGTCTGTTCGGTGGTGCGGGTGTGGGTAAAACCGTAAACATGATGGAGCTGATCCGTAACATCGCGGCTGAGCACTCAGGTTATTCGGTCTTTGCCGGCGTGGGTGAGCGTACTCGTGAGGGTAACGACTTCTACCACGAAATGACGGACTCCAACGTTATCGATAAAGTAGCGCTGGTGTATGGCCAGATGAACGAGCCGCCGGGTAACCGTCTGCGCGTGGCACTGACCGGTCTGACCATGGCGGAAAAATTCCGTGATGAAGGCCGTGACGTTCTGCTGTTCATCGACAACATCTACCGTTACACCCTGGCCGGTACAGAGGTTTCTGCACTGCTGGGTCGTATGCCATCGGCGGTAGGTTATCAGCCAACGCTGGCTGAAGAGATGGGTGTGCTGCAGGAGCGTATTACCTCCACCAAGACCGGTTCAATCACCTCCGTACAGGCCGTTTACGTTCCTGCGGATGACCTGACTGACCCGTCACCAGCAACCACCTTTGCTCACTTAGACTCAACCGTTACGCTGAGCCGTCAGATCGCGTCACTGGGTATCTACCCGGCCGTTGACCCGCTGGACTCTACCAGCCGTCAGCTGGATCCGCTGATCGTCGGTCAGGAGCACTACGACGTCGCGCGTGGCGTTCAGTCGCTGCTGCAGCGTTACCAGGAGCTGAAAGACATCATCGCCATCCTTGGTATGGACGAGCTGTCTGAAGAAGACAAACTGCTGGTGGCACGTGCGCGTAAGATTCAGCGCTTCCTGTCTCAGCCGTTCTTCGTAGCAGAAGTCTTCACCGGTTCTCCGGGTAAATACGTGACGCTGAAAGACACCATCCGTGGCTTCAAAGGCATCATGGAAGGCGAATTCGACCACCTGCCAGAGCAGGCGTTCTACATGGTCGGCGCGATCGAAGAAGCTGTCGAAAAAGCGAAGAAACTGTAATAACGGTTTCCCAGGAGGAGTGGTATGGCTATGACTTATCATCTGGACGTGGTCAGCGCGGAGCAGCAAATGTTCTCCGGTCTGGTGCAGCGTATCCAGGTGTCAGGTAGCGAAGGTGAGCTGGGTATTTACCCGGGTCACGCCCCGCTGCTGACTGCCATCAAGCCTGGTATGATTCGCATCGTTAAACAGCACGGCGAAGAGGAGTATATCTACCTCTCTGGCGGCGTGCTGGAAGTACAGCCGGGCAGCACGACCGTTCTGGCCGACACTGCAATTCGCGGTGAAGACCTCGACGAAGCGCGCGCGCTGGAAGCGAAACGTAAAGCAGAAGAGCACATGAACAGCAGCCACGGCGACGTGGACTATGCTCAGGCCTCTGCGGAGCTGGCGAAAGCTATCGCGAAACTGCGCGTCATCGAGCTGACCAAAAAAGCGATGTAATCAGGCTTTATGCGTCACGAAATGCCAGCCCCCGGGCTGGCATTTTTTTTTGCCTGCTGCCGGTGCGCATAAATGCGCACCCTACGAATAGCTATGCTGGTGCCCTGTATGAACGTCATTCATGGCGACCAAATGTCGGTGCGCATAAATACGCACGCTGTCCAAAACCGCACAATTACCCGTAGGGGCGCCATTCATGGCGACCAAATGTCGGTACGCATAAATACGCACGCTGTCCAAAACCGCACAATCACCCCGTAGGGGCGCCATTTATGGCGACCGAAAATGGCACAACGCCCTTACCTTATGCCCTCCCCGGCGACCCGTGCTGACCACTCGCCGCCGCTCATCCTCTTCCGCTAATTTCGCACGGAGAAAAATGTAGTAATCTCAGGGGTAAACCTTACACTTTCGAAAGCTAAATTGAGTCAGGATAGTTATGTCGACAAGCGCAATGAGCGTGGTGATCCTCGCCGCTGGCAAAGGCACCCGCATGTATTCCGATCTGCCTAAGGTGCTGCACAGCCTGGCAGGTAAACCGATGGTGCAACACGTTATTGATGCCGCTACCGGCCTCGGCGCACAGCAGGTGCATCTGGTCTACGGTCACGGCGGTGAATTGCTGCAGGAGAAACTGGCGCATAACCCGCTGAACTGGGTGTTGCAGGCGGAACAGCTCGGCACCGGCCATGCCATGCAGCAGGCGGCACCGTTCTTCGCCGATGACGAAGATATCCTGATGCTGTACGGCGATGTCCCGCTGATCGCCCAGGAAACCCTGCAGCGTCTGCGCGACGCCAAACCTGCAGGCGGCATCGGGCTGCTCACCGTGGTGCTGGATAACCCCACCGGCTACGGACGCATCGTGCGTGAAAACGGCACCATCACCGGCATCGTGGAGCAAAAAGATGCGTCAGCCGAACAGCTGAAGATTCAGGAGATCAACACCGGCATCCTGATAGCCAACGGTGCCGACCTGAAGCGCTGGCTGGCGCAGCTCAACAACCACAATGCGCAGGGCGAATTCTACATCACCGATATCATCGCCATGGCGCATCAGGAAGGTCGCGTGATCAACGCAGTGCACCCGGCGCGCATCAGCGAAACCGACGGCGTGAACAATCGTCTGCAGCTTTCCACTCTGGAGCGCACTTATCAACGCGAGCAGGCAGAAAAGCTGCTGCTGGCTGGCGTCATGCTGCGCGATCCGGCGCGCTTCGATCTGCGCGGTACGCTGCAGCACGGTCGTGATGTCGATATTGATACTAACGTGATCATTGAAGGCAACGTCACGCTGGGCCATCGGGTAAAAATTGGCGCTGGCTGCATCATCAAAAACAGCGTGATTGCCGATGACTGCGAAATCAGCCCTTATTCGGTGATTGAAGATGCCACGCTGGCCGCCGCCTGCACCGTCGGGCCGTTTGCGCGCCTGCGTCCGGGCAGCGAACTGGCCGAACAGGCGCACGTCGGCAACTTCGTCGAGATGAAGAAAGCGACGCTGGGCAAAGGCTCAAAGGCCGGCCATCTGTCCTATCTCGGTGATGCGGAGATTGGCGCGGGCGTGAATATCGGTGCCGGCACCATCACCTGCAACTACGACGGTGCCAATAAGTTTAAAACCATTATCGGCGACAACGTGTTTGTCGGCTCGGACACCCAGCTGGTGGCTCCGGTCAGCGTGGCGGCGGGTGCCACCATCGCCGCCGGCACGACGGTGATGAAAGACGTTACCGCTGCCGATCTGATCTATAACCGCAAAGAGCAAAATCAGAAGTCTGGCTGGCAGCGTCCGGTTAAGAAAAAATAAATGTAAGGGCCGGCAAAGATCGGCCCGGTATTAAAAACCCGAAATATACCGGCTTTCAGGCAGCTAACGCACCTGCAACCTGGAATAGGAAGGGATATCCCCCACTCTCTACAAGGCTCGGGGAACAATCAGGTCAGATGACAACGCAATGGCCGAAAGCCATGACGTCAGGAAATTACTATGTGTGGAATTGTTGGTGCAGTAGCGCAGCGTGATATCGCAGAAATTCTGCTGGAAGGGCTGCGTCGTCTTGAGTATCGCGGTTATGACTCTGCCGGTCTGGCGGTTGTCGATCGCCAGGGCCACATGACGCGGTTGCGTCGTCTGGGTAAAGTGGCCAATCTGGCAGAAGCGGCGGAGCAGCAGCCGCTGATTGGCGGAACCGGCATCGCGCACACCCGCTGGGCGACGCACGGTGAGCCGTCGGAAGCCAATGCGCACCCGCACGTCTCAGAGCACATTATTATTGTGCACAACGGCATCATTGAGAACCACGAACCGCTGCGTGAGCAGATGATCGCACGCGGTTACCGCTTTGCCTCCGAAACCGATACGGAAGTGGTGGCGCACCTGGTGCACTGGGAGCAGAAACAGGGCGGTACGCTGCGCGAAGTGGTACTGCGGGTGATCCCGCAACTGCGCGGGGCGTATGGCATGGTGATCATGGACAGCCGCGATCCGTCGGTGCTGGTGGCTGCCCGTTCCGGCAGCCCGCTGGTGATTGGCCGCGGCGTGGGCGAAAACTTTATCGCTTCCGATCAGCTGGCGCTGCTGCCGGTGACCCGCCGCTTTATCTACCTCGAAGAGGGGGATATTGCCGAAATTACCCGCCGTGAAGTGACGATTATCGATCGCCACGGTAACCAGGCGCAGCGCGCGGAGATCGAATCCAATGCGCAGTACGATGCCGGCGATAAAGGCGTCTACCGCCATTACATGCAGAAAGAGATCTACGAACAGCCGAACGCCATCAAAAACACGCTGGCCGGCCGCTTCCATGACGGCATTGTTGATCTCAGCGAACTGGGCGCTAACGCGGAAACGCTGCTGAGCCAGGTGGAACACATTCAGATCATCGCCTGCGGCACCTCCTACAACTCCGGCATGGTGTCGCGTTACTGGTTTGAGTCGCTGGCCAACATCCCGTGTGACGTGGAAATCGCCTCCGAATTCCGCTATCGCAAATCGGCGGTGCGTAAAAACAGCCTGCTGATCACCCTGTCGCAATCCGGTGAAACCGCCGATACGCTGGCAGCGCTGCGCCTGTCCAAAGAGCTGGGCTATCTCGGTTCGCTGGCCATCTGCAACGTGGCGGGTTCGTCACTGGTGCGTGAGTCAGATCTGGCGCTGATGACCAAAGCCGGCACCGAAATCGGCGTGGCCTCGACCAAAGCGTTCACCACCCAGCTGACGGTACTGCTGATGCTGGTGGCGAAGCTGGGCCGTTTGCACGGCATGCGCGCTGAAACCGAGCATGAGATTGTTCATGCACTGCAGGCGTTGCCGAGCCGCATTGAACAGATGCTGGCGCAGGATAAAGTGATCGAGAATCTCGCCGAAGGCTTCTCTGACAAGCATCACGCGCTGTTCCTTGGCCGTGGCGATCAGTATCCGATTGCCATGGAAGGGGCGCTGAAGCTGAAAGAGATCTC
>NZ_VOQX01000107.1:0-13452 GCF_016643525.1 Pantoea sp. Morm
CCTTGATGGTTTGCTCAGAGGCAACTCGTTAAGTATAGATGTTACGCCCTGAAGTTGTTCGCCCGATGCACTCAGGCGGTGCTTTTCCTTCAGCCTGCACGCTGGCGCGCAGCCCTTAGCGCGCGTTTTTCACGCTGCTGGCAAAGACCATTTTGGTACCGCCGCAGGCTTGAGATAATTCTAGGCGTAAGCGGATGTGTATGCAGAAAGAAAACTCTGAAATCCCGACGTGGTGTCCGCATCCGGATCCCGTATCAAACCCCACACTTTGCCCGCTTTAGCCACTTTCCGCTGCTAATCCAGCCATTCCCTCCATAACGTTTTTGCTAACGGCTCCGCACAATTCAGTAATGACTGTATGGCGGAGAAAACACAATGCTGGAAGCGCTGAAACAGCAGGTTCTGGAGGCCAATCTCGACCTGCCGCGTTACAACCTGGTGACCTTTACGTGGGGCAATGTCAGCGCGGTAGACCGCGAGCGCGGGCTGCTGGTGATCAAACCCTCGGGCGTTAAATATGAGCAGATGCAGCGCGACGACATGGTGGTGGTCGAACTGGAAAGCGGCAATGTCGTCGAGGGCCAGCTGCGGCCATCTTCGGATACCGCAACACACCGCGCACTGTATCTGGCGTGGCCGGATATTGGCGGCATCGTGCACACCCATTCGCGCCACGCCACCATCTGGGCGCAGGCGGGCAGGGACATCCCGGCATGGGGCACCACGCACGCTGACGATTTCTATGGCACCATTCCCTGCACTCGCGCGATGCAACGGGCAGAGATTGAGCAGGAATATGAATGGCACACCGGCCAGGTCATCATTGAAACCTTTGCGCAGCGCGGCATCGAGCCCGGCGCGATTCCTGCTGCGCTGGTGAACTCCCACGGGCCGTTTGCCTGGGGTAAAGACGCACATAGCGCAGTGCACAGTGCGGTGGTGCTGGAAGAGGTGGCCTACATGGCGCTGCACACTGAGCAGCTGCGTGCCGAGCTACCGCCTATCGCTCAGACCCTGCTTGACCTGCACTATCTGCGCAAGCACGGGAAGAACGCCTGGTACGGGCAAGGCTGAGCGCGTGATATTGTCTCAAGGCACCGGCGGGTGCCTTTTTTATTTAAGGGGATTGCGTGCCCGGACGAGACGGGGGACTGTCGATGCTGTGGTTTATTCACCATGCGTTAAGCGTATTTATGCGCTTGCCGGCTGTTGCGCCGTCATTAAGTAAGCCCGCTAATCTTTCCTCAGGCAGGGGCTCGGGGATCTCTCTGGATTTTACGTTATAAATCAAACTCTCATTTGGTCTGGCCTCACTCTGCATTACGCTGATGTGGCGTTTAACGCATCACATAAATAGAGGATGAGACGATGACAGTAATTAACCAACCAACCTGCCGCCTGTTTACCGAAGTCGGCCAAACCACCCAGCTCGCCGCCTATTATGAGGAAGGTCGACACACCATGTGGATGATGCTGCGCGCGCAGCCGCGCCCCAGTTTCAACCACGAATTAATCGAGGAGATCATGAACCTGAGCTACGCCGCCCAGCGTTCCGGTCTGCCGATTGATTTCTGGGTGACCGGATCGCTGGTGCCGCAGATGTTTAACGCCGGGGGCGATTTGCGTTTCTTTGTTGAATGCATTCGCAACAACCGCCGTGAAGCACTGCGCGCCTACGCCCGCGCCTGTGTTGATTGCATCCATTCGGCGGCCCGCGGGTTTGACACCGGCGCAGTGACGCTGGCGATGATTGAGGGCAGTGCCTTGGGCGGCGGTTTTGAAGCAGCGCTGGCGCACCACTTCATTCTGGCGCAGAACAGTGCGCGTATGGGCTTCCCGGAAATTGCCTTCAACCTGTTCCCCGGCATGGGCGGCTACTCACTGGTGGCCCGCCGCTCCGGGATGAAGCTGGCCGAAGAGCTGATCTGTGAAGGGGAGTCGCACAGCGCAGAGTGGTATGAAACCCGTGGTCTGGTCGACAAAGTGTTCCAGCCCGGTGACAGCTACCGCACCACGCGTACCTTCATCGATACGCTGCGGCCAAAACTGAATGGAGTCCGTGCCATGCTGAAAGCGCGACAGCGCGTGCTGCAGCTGTCACGGGCAGAACTGATGGATATTACTGAGGATTGGGTCGACTATGCTTTCACGCTGGAACCGAAAGATATTGCCTACATGGAACGTCTGGTACAGCTGCAAAATCGTCACAGCGCATCACTGCGTAAAGCCGGTTAGCAGTACGCTAAGACGTTAAACGCGGGCAGGATGCTTAGCCAGCCAATGCCCGAGCTGCTCTGCGGGCATTGGTTTCGCATAATAATAACCCTGACGCCCATCGACACCGTTGGTCAGCACAAACTTCTCTTCGGCTTTGGTTTCGATGCCTTCGGCAATGACCTGTAAATCCAGGGCTTTCGCCACGGCAACGATCGCGCGCACCAGCGACTGCGATACCGGTTGCTTGTTGATATTGCGCACAAAACTTTGATCCAGCTTAATCGCATCGATCGGCACGCGCGCCAGCTGGGAGAGCGAGGAGTAGCCCGTGCCGAAATCATCCAGATGCACCTGTGCGCCTAACTCCTGAAACTGTTTCATCAGCTTCAGCGCACCGGCCTCGTTCTCGATCAGGCAGCTTTCCGTCAGCTCGATGTCTATCGGGCACTCACTGATGCCCGCTTCGCTCAGCGCCTGTTTCAGGTCACTGTAGATGCTCTGGTCGATCAGCTGTTTGGCGGAAACGTTCACTGCGACGCGCAGGTAAATGCCTTCGCTGCGCCATTTAACGATTTGCTGCAGCACGTTCAGCATCACCCAGCGCCCGAGCGGCACAATCAGTCCGGACTCTTCCGCGTAAGAGATGAAATCGCCAGGCGGCACCAGGCCGCGCTCAGGTGAATTCCAGCGCACCAGCGCCTCGGCACTGCGCACTTCACCGTCGCGATCGATCTTCGGCTGATAGTGCACCACCAGATGATCCTGCTCCAGCGCTTTGCGCAGATTAGTATCCAGCCACAGATATTCGAATACGCGCTGGTTCATCTCGCTGGCGAACACGCAGAATTTGCCGCGCCCGTTCTCTTTAGCGTGGTACATCGCGGTATCGGCGTTACGAATCAGACTTTCGCGATCTTCACCATGCAGCGGGGCGAGGGCGATACCAATCGAGCAGCCGCTGTAGACTTCGATCAGCCCGATACGGAACGGCTGACGCAGCCGCTCCAGAATGCGTGAGGCCATCGCCTCCAGCGCCGCCTGACTGGTGTGCTCAGCCAGTACCACAAACTCATCACCGCCGAGGCGCGCCAGCGTCTGGTCCTTGCCGAGACAGCTGAGGATCGCCAGCGACACCGCCTGCAGCAGCTGGTCGCCAAACATATGGCCGTAGGCATCGTTTACCTTCTTGAAATTGTCGAGATCGAGGTAAACCACGCCGGTCTGGCTGCCGTTAGCCAGCTCCAGTGCCAGGCTAATTTGCTGATGGATAGCGTTGCGATTCGGCAGGCCCGTCACCGTGTCGGTATTGGCCATAACGCGTAAGCGCTCCTGCGCCCGACGCTCTTCTGTGATGTCGGTTCCGGAACAGATGAGGAAAATTTCATTTTTTCCGCTACCGCTGTGGACGAACTTATTACGAAACAGAAACAGTCGCTGACCTTTTCGGGTTTTAACCCAGCGCTCCACTTCGTAGGAGTTGCCGTCGCGAAAGAAGCCGGCGATGTTACGGCGCGACGCCTGCGCTTCCTGCTTGGTCATAAACAGCTGAAACACATTGCGGCCAATTACTTCCTGCTCTTTCAGGCCGGTGTACTCTTCGCTCAGGCGGTTAAAACGCTGAATGTTGCCGCGCTGATCGAGGATGACGATCACCGAATTCGCTTCTGACACCACCTGTTCGGCGAAGGAGAGGCCAAGGGTTAAATCGCGCGCCACCGACGAGGTATCGCCCCAGGCGGACGCAGTGCCGGCCCAGGTGGACTGATTCACTTTACGGCCGACAAAGTGCATCGGCACCGGTGAGCCGTGCAGTGAAAGAGTCAGGTTGATGCTGGAAGTAATTACCGTCATGGCACGCAGCAGACTGGCCTGAGCCGGCGTCAGGGGCACCGCCATATTGGTATTGGCATTTTCATCTTCGGCAAAATGCAGCGCATCGCTATCTGAAGTTAAACGCCAATGAGGGCTGGTTGTGCCAAACAAGGTATATAGCAACGTTTGCCCTTGTTCATCGGTCATGGAAACTTCCTCCGGAGGAATGCGCAGCAGGGGTATCTCATTATTTTAGCAACAGTATTCAACCTCCTGCGCCAGCACAAGATGCAAACTGAATATATTTTTGTTTTTATTAAAGAATGGCACGAAAAAGCCCCGGATTCCGGGGCTGAAAGGTTAGCACGGGCACTTGCCGAGTTTGCCCGCCTGGCTGGGAAAACGCGCCTCCAGGCAGTAACGATGGAAGGCGCGCTCATCCATGGGGGTCTGTTCCGGATGTTTTTCGCGCATATGCTTCAGATAAGTTTGATAGTCGTGCACGCCCACCATTAACCGGAAGCTCTGCTGTAATCCCTGCCACAGACGCTGCCAGCGTGAGCGCGGCGCGGCAGGGGCGCGGGCAGCGAGCGGTAAGCACTGCTGAATTTGCCAGCCCGCGTGCGGCTTTTTCCAGCGTAAAATGGCCTCAGACATTTCGCACCTCCTGACGCAGTGACACGTCCGACTCATGGGTGGTCGGCACTGCACTGCGCAGCGCGCGCCGGATCACGAAGAACGCCGCAATCAGCATGGTCACCGCGACCAGCATGAAAAAGCCGCACAGCGCCGCGTTGATCTGGTTGCTGAACACGATGGTTTGCATGTCGGCCACGGTTTTCGCCGGTGCGATAATCACGCCCTCATCGAGACCTTTACGGAACTTACTGGCCTGCGCGAGGAAACCAATTGACGGTTTTTCATGGAAAATTTTCTGCCAGCCGGCGGTCATTGAGGTGATAAACAGCCAGGCGGTGGGCACAATCGTCACCCAGGCGTAACGCTGCTTTTTCATTTTGAACAGCACCACGGTACCGAGGATCAGCGCCATCGACGCCAGCATCTGGTTACCGATGCCGAACAGCGGCCACAGGGTGTTGATGCCGCCGAGCGGATCGACCACGCCCTGATACACGAAGAACCCCCAGCCGGCCACTGCCACGGTGGTACCGGCCATGTTCCCGAGCCACGAGCGGTTGTTAGCCAGCGAAGGCACCACGGTCCCGACCAGATCCTGCACCATAAAACGGCAGGCGCGGGTACCGGCATCAACGGCGGTGAGGATAAACAGCGCCTCAAACAGAATAGCGAAGTGATACCAGAACGCCATCATTGCGCGGCTGTTAAACACCTCGGTGATGATATGCGCCATCCCGACGGCAAACGTCGGTGCGCCACCGGCGCGGGAGAGAATGGTGCTTTCGCCCACTTCGCCGGCAATACCGCTCAGCATCTCCGGCGTCACCACAAAGCCCCAGCCGTTAATTACCTGAGACGCGTTCTCCACCGTGGTGCCAATCAGCGCCGCCGGTGAGTTCATGGCAAAGTAGACGCCCGGATCGAGCACCGAGGCACAAATCAGCGCCATGATCGCCACAAAGGACTCCATCAGCATGGCGCCATAGCCGATAAAGCGAATATGGCTTTCGCGCTCCACCAGTTTTGGCGTGGTACCGCTCGACACCAGCGCGTGGAAGCCGGAGATCGCGCCGCAGGCGATGGTGATAAACAGGAACGGGAACAGCGCGCCGGAGAACACCGGCCCCGTGCCGTCGATAAAGCGCGTCACCGCCGGCATCTTCAGTTCCGGCATGGCGAACAGGATGCCCACCGCCAGCCCGATGATCACGCCGATTTTCAGGAAAGTGGAGAGGTAATCACGCGGCGCCAGCAGCAGCCACACCGGCAGCGACGAGGCAACAAAACCGTAGATCACCAGCACCCACGTCAGCTCGGTGCCTTTCAGGGTAAAAATCGGTCCCCAGTACGGATCGGCCGCCACGTCACCGCCGTAAATGATCGCCGCCATCATCAGCACAAAGCCGATGATCGACACTTCGGCGATTTTACCCGGACGCAGAAAGCGCATATACACGCCCATGAACAAGGCAATCGGAATGGTGGCGGCGATGGTAAACAGCCCCCACGGACTGTTAGCCAGCGCTTTCACCACCACCAGCGCCAGCGCGGAGAGAATAATGATCATCACACCGAGCGCACCGAGCATGGTGACCACGCCGGCGAACGAGCCCAGTTCCTGGCGCGCCATCTCACCCAGCGAACGACCGTCGCGGCGCGTGGAGATAAACAGCACCAGAAAATCCTGCACCGCGCCGGCCAGCATCACGCCGACCAGAATCCAGATGGTGCCGGGCAGAAAACCCATCTGCGCCGCCAGGATCGGCCCGACCAGCGGACCGGCACCGGCGATGGCGGCAAAGTGGTGGCCAAACAGCACCCATTTGTTGGTAGGAACATAGTCCAGCCCGTCATTGAAGCGCTCTGCCGGCGTGCGGCGCCGGTCGTCCAGCTCAAAAATGCGCCTGGCGATAAACAGGCTGTAGAAGCGATACGCGATGCTATAGCAGGCGACGGAGGCTATCACCAGCCAGACGGCATTAACGTGCTCGCCGCGACTGAGCGCCAGCATGGCGAACGCAGCCGCACCAATTAACGCCACCGCTAACCAGATCAATCCGGTTCTGACGTTGTTCATGAGTTAACTCCTTGTAGGGACCGGGAAAAAGGCGATCGGAATACAACAAGTTAAAAGTAATGTAATGAATTGTTAACGACAGGGAATCGGATCAGAAGTGTGAAGCGGGAAACAAATTTAACAACTGTTCAGGCGGGCGGGGAAAAATGCGGGATAACGGCTGTTATCCCGCACGATTTCATGCTCAGGCGGCCGGACGGGCCACCACGCTGCGTGTTTCCATGCGCACTTCGGCGATGGTTACATCAATCACATCGGTTACGCGGTAGGCCACTTCACCTTTGATCTGCACGGTGCCGCTCTCCTGCGAGCACACCAGTTCGTCACGCACGGCGTGAATGAACGGGGCAGGGATAAAGGCGACCGCACCGTTCTCCAGCAGGCGCACGCGCATGCCGCCGCGCGAAACGTCGATGATCTCCGCGCTGAATTTGCGGTCAGTGCCGGCAAACGGCGCGAGGAAGCGCGCGTACAGCCAGTCACCGACATCGCGCTCGGCCATGCGGTTGAGACGGCGACGCTCACTCATGATCAGGGTCACGTCATCCTGTGGCCGTGCAATGCTTTCGCCGCGCACGATAGCCTTCAGCAGACGATGGTTGATCATGTCGCCGAATTTACGAATAGGAGACGTCCAGGTCGCGTAGGCGTCGAGACCGAGGCCAAAGTGCGGGCCCGGTTCGGTGCTGATTTCGGCGAAACTCTGGAAACGACGAATGCGGCTGTCGAGATACTGGGTTGGCTGCGCATCAAGCTGACGACGCAGCTGACGGAAGCCTTCCAGCGTGGTAATGGCCTGCGGATCAACCGTGATACCGTGCCCGGCCAGTACGCCAGCCGCCTGTTCCGCGTTCGCCTGGTCGAAACCGGTGTGCAGGTTGTAGATACCGAAGCCAAGCTTCTCCTGCAGCACTTTAGCGGCGCAGACGTTGGCGAGGATCATCGCTTCTTCCACGATGCGGTTAGCGATGCGGCGCGGTTCCGCAATAATATCCAGCACTTCGCCTTTCTCACCCAGCACGAAGCGGTAGTCAGGGCGATCTTTGAACACCAGCGCGTGCGTCTGACGCCACTCGCCGCGCGCCAGGCACAGGCGATGCAGCAGGCGAATCTGCTGCGCGATGGTGTCATTTTCCGGCTGCCAGCTGCCGCTGTTCTCCAGCCAGTCCGACACTTCGTCGTACACCAGCTTGGCTTTGGATTCGATCCACGCGGCAAAGAAGTGGGCATCGTCAGCCAGGCTGCCATCCGGCAGCACAGTAACGCGACACACCAGCGCCGGACGCCTGACGTTAGGGCGCAGCGAGCAGACATCATCTGACAGTTCGCGCGGCAGCATCGGGATATTAAAGCCCGGCAGATAATTGGTGAAGGCGCGTCTGGAGGCCATCTGGTCGAGTTCGCTGCCGGCAGCAACGTAAGCGGTCGGGTCGGCAATAGCGATGGTCAGCGCCAGCTTACCTTCTGCCAGCTCTTCAACATACAGCGCATCGTCCATATCTTTGGTGCTGGCGCTGTCGATGGTGACAAAGTTCAGCGCGGTGAGATCTTCACGCTGCAACTGTTCGTCCAGCATCTCGCCAAAGCCCACTTCCGGCGCTTCGCGCTCCAGATTGTGGCGCGACAGCGTGACCCACCACGGCGCAAGGTGATCGTCCGCGGTGACAACAAATTCGGTCAGTTCGGCATAGAAACCGCGATCGCCTTTCAGCGGATGGCGGCGCATCTCTGCCACAGCCCAGTCACCGTTCTGGAAATCGTGGGTCAGGCCACGCACCGCACGGCACTGAATCGCGTCTTTCAGCAGCGGATGATCCGGCACGATAGACAGGCGGTCATCTTTTTTCTGCACGCGGCCGACAAAGCGCGTCAGGAACGGCTCAATCAGGGTTTCCGGCTCCGCGCTCTCGCGGTCTTTATCAGTGTGGATCACGGCGGAAATGCGGTCGCCGTGCATCACTTTCTTCATCTGCGGAGGGGGAATGAAGTAGCTTTTCTGAGCGTCAACTTCGAGGAAGCCAAAGCCTTTTTCCGTGCCTTTCACAACACCTTCGGCGCGCGGGGTCTGCGCGTGAAGCTTCTCTTTCAGCTGCGCGAGCAGCGGGTTATCCTGGAACATAATATATTTAGTTTCGTGGCCTAAGAGCGGTGGACAGTTTTACGCGAATCAGGTCCGCGCGGCAAGGCTAAAACAGGCGAAAAAGCCGCTTTACGCGGCTTTTTACTTTCTGGTAACGCACAGAACTCAGGCGATACGCTGGGTGGGCGCGGCGGCGGTCAGCGCCAGCTTCACCGGTACCGATTTGGAGGTGGGCGTGCCGCTGCCGTCACCGTAGCTGGAGAGCGGTACCAGCGGATTGGTCTCCGGATAGTAGGCGGCGAGGTTACCACGCGGAATATTATACGGCACCAGCTTAAAGCCGCTGACGCGACGCGTCAGACCGTCATTCCACAGGGTTTCAATATCAACAAGCTGCCCTTCGCTGAAACCGAGCGACGCCATGTCGTCCGGATGGATAAACACCACTTCACGCTGACCGTATACGCCGCGATAGCGGTCATCCAGGCCGTAAATGGTGGTGTTGTACTGGTCATGTGAGCGCAGCGTCTGCAACGTGAATGGCACTTCAACGTCATTGCCCAGCTGCGGGAACAGCGAGGTCGGCAGTGCCGCCGCGCTGAATTCTGCCTGACGCGATGGCGTATTGAAACGCAGTTCCGCGGCAGCGTTACCGAGGTAAAAGCCGCCGGGAATATCACACTGACGGTTAAAATCAGCGAAGCCGGGGATGGTCGCCGCAATGTGATCGCGAATAACGTTATAGTCAGCGGCCATGCCGAGCCAGTCGATGTGGTCGCTGCCCAGCGTCGCATGCGCGATCCCGGCCACAATGGCTGTTTCCGAACGCTGCGTCTCCGCCAGCGGAATGCCGACACCTTCAGAGGCATGCACCATGCTGAACGAATCTTCCACGGTGATGAACTGGTTGCCGCTGGCCTGGCGATCGCGCTCGGTACGGCCCAGCGTCGGCAGAATCAGGCCTTCGTGGCCCGGTACCAGATGGCTGCGGTTCAGCTTGGTGCTGATGTGTACCGTCAGACCACAGTGCTGCAGCGCTTCTTCGGTAACCGGTGAGTCCGGCGCCGCCGCGGCGAGGTTACCGCCCAGCGCAATCAGCACTTTGACTTCATCACGCAGCATGGCGTTGAGCGCTTCAACCGTGTTATGACCGTGCTCGCGCGGCGGTTCAAAAGCAAAATGCGCGCCCAGCGCATCGAGGAACGCTTTCGACGGTTTCTCGTCGATGCCCATGGTGCGGTTACCCTGCACGTTACTGTGGCCGCGCACCGGGCACAGGCCCGCGCCTTGTTTGCCGAGCTGGCCAAACAGCAGCTGCAGGTTAACGATTTCCCGTACCGTATCGACCGAGTGTTTGTGCTGAGTGATGCCCATCGCCCAGGTGATGATCACCCGTTCGGCGCTCTGGTAAATGGCGGCGGCTTCGCGAATCTGGGCTTCGCTCAGGCCCGACTGCTGCACGATCTGCTCCCAGAGGGTCTCGTCGACAGCCGCCAGATACTGCTCAACGCCCTGGGTGTTGGCGTCAATAAAGGCCTGATCGAAAATGCCTTTTTCACCGGCGGCCAGCCGTTTACGCTGCTCTTCCAGTAGCGCTTTAACCATGCCGCGCACCGCCGCCATATCGCCGCCGAGGTTGGGCTGATAATAGGCGGAGCTGATGTTGCCGGCCATCGACGTCACCACTTCCAGCGGCTTCTGCGGATCGGCAAAACGTTCCAGGCCGCGCTCACGCAGGGTATTAAAGGTGACGATTCTGGCGCCGTGATCGGCGGCGTGACGCAGGCTGTGCAGCATGCGCGGATGGTTGGTGCCGGGGTTCTGGCCAAAGACAAAAATCGCATCAGCGTGGTCGAAATCGTCCAGGCGAATGGTGCCTTTACCGACGCCAATGCTACGTTTCAGTCCGGTGCCGCTGGCTTCGTGGCACATGTTGGAGCAGTCAGGGAAATTGTTGGTGCCCAGCACGCGGCCAAACAGCTGGTACAGCCACGAGGCTTCATTGCTGGCGCGACCGGAGGTGTAAAGCTCCAGCTGATCCGGATGATCCATTGCCTGCAAATGCTGCGCGATCAGCGCAAAGGCGTCATCCCAGCTAATCGGTTCATAGTGATCGGTCGCGCTGTTGTAGCGCATCGGGTGGGTCAGACGGCCCTGATACTCAAGGAAATAGTCGCTTTGCTGATACAGAGTGCTGACGCTGTGCTGGGCAAAAAATTCTGGCTCGACGACGCGGCGTGTCGCTTCCCAGGTCACGGCTTTCGCGCCGTTTTCACAGAAGCTGAAGGTGCTCTTGTTATCATCGCCCCAGGCACAGCCCGGGCAGTCAAAGCCGCGCGCTTTGTTCATGCGCATCAGGTTACGCATGTTTTTCAGGGCGGCTTTACTGTCAAGGACAAAACGGGTGGTGGCTTCCAGCGAGCCCCAGCCGCCCGCAGCGGCGCGATAGGGCTGAATCTTACGTTTAAATTTCATGATAGTCGCAGGCTTATTGTTTATGAATTGTTATCAGAATATGACTTCTGTTGGTGAGAAGTGTGCGACTGACGGCAAAAGTTGTCTAATTGATTGACTTAATGGTGCGATAGTTAACGTTTATCGCGCGCCAGGGGTGAAAGCGTGATCGGCATCATAAATTATCCGCTACCGCGCGCCGGCGGGTAAGTGCGCGGCCAAATAGTGGCTAATAATTGCTCTTTCCGTTAGCAAAAGGGCGCGCTCCATGAAGCAACTTGCCAGTCAGGTTCACGCATTCGGCAAAGCCTTAATGATGCCGATCTCCGTCATTGCTGCCGCCGGTATCTTTCTCGGTCTGGCCGCCGCGTTGCAGAATCCGGCGATCACCGGTGAAGCATTTGCCAGTTTGCAGGTGCCGCAGTTGATCATCGGTTTTATTCGTAAAGTGGCGGGTGCGCTGTTTGCCAACCTGCCGGTATTTTTTGCCGTCGCCAGCGCAATTGGGCTGGCCAAAGCGGAGAAACCCACCGCCGCGTTTGCGGCAGTGATTGGCTATATCGCCATGAATGTGGGGATCAGCGCCACGCTGGCGGCGAAAGGGCTGACGGCAGCCACCACCACGCCCGAGGCGCTGCAGCAGGCGGGCATGGACCAGACCAGCGCCATGATGACGTCAGCCGAGTACATCGACATGCTCGGCATTTTTACCTACAACATGAGCGTGCTGGGCGGGGTGATTGCCGGCCTTCTCACTGTGATGCTGCACAACCGCTTCTATACCCAGCAGTTGCCCACGGCGATCAGCTTTTTTGGCGGCCGTCGCTTTGTGCCCATCGTGACGGTGGTGGTGCTGCCGCTGACGGGCGTGCTGCTAGCGCTAATCTGGCCAACCATCGGCCAGGGCATTGCGTGGGTCGGTCAGATGATCGGTAAAAGCGGTCAGTACGGTGCCTTTTTGCTCGGCGCCTGCGAGCGCCTGCTGATCCCGACCGGCCTGCATCACATCCTCAATGAAACCGTGCGCTTTACGCCGATTGGCGGCATGGCGACGGTGGACGGCCAGACCATCGTCGGCGCGCTGAATATTTTCAACACCTCGCTGACCCATCCCGGCGCGATTCCGGACGACACCGTGCGTACCGCCACGCAGTTTCTCGCCCAGGGCAAAATCCCGGTGATGATGTTCGGTCTGCCCGCCGCCGCACTGGCCATCTATCACACTGCCAAACCTGAACATAAGCAGCGGGTCAAAGCGCTGGTGCTGGCCGGCGCGCTGACCTCGTTTACCACCGGCATCACCGAACCGCTGGAGTTCTGCTTCATCTTCGTCTCACCGGTGTTGTACGTGATGCACGCGCTGCTGACCGGCCTGTCATTTATGCTGATGTCGATGCTGCACCTGATGATCGGTAACGTGCAGGGCGGCGCGATTGATCTGCTGGTGTTTGGCATTCTCGGCGGCAGCAAAACCCACTGGTGGTGGACGCTGGTGCTGGGCGCCATCTATGCGCCGGTTTATTACTGGGGCTTTCGCCTGGTGATTACCCGGATGCAGGTCGAAACGCCGGGGCGCGAATCCGAAGAGGAAGCCAAACCGCTGCAGGTGGCGGCGGATGAACGCACCCGCGTGATCATCAGCGGGCTGGGCGGAGAGGCCAATATAGAGGACGTCGATTGCTGCTTCACTCGCCTGCGCGTGCGGGTCAAAGAGATGAAAGAAGTGGTGGATCAAACGCTGCTGTCGACCGGTGCCAACGGCGTCAACCGCGTCAGTGAGCACGATGTGCAGGTGATTTACGGGCCGCAGGTCGAGAAAATCGCTAACGAGGTGAAAAGTGCGCTCGGCGTCGCCTGATGCCGGGCGGTACCGTTAATCATGTGGGGCGCGGTCGGTGGCGACCCGCCGCGTCTCCGCGTATACATCACCCGCTATCCGCCTGAGCAATCCGCCTGACAACGCAGAAATTTCTTTGCTGAGTGCGCGTTGGGGCGCGACGAGTTTTGCTACCATAACGCGATAAAAATTCGACGGTGGATAAGAAAATCGACATCAAGCAATTGATTTATTTGTGCAATCTGGAGCGCGAGCGCCATTTTGGCCGCGCGGCGGAGGCCAGCTTCGTCAGCCAGCCCACGCTATCGATGCGGCTTAAAAACCTTGAGCGTGAGC
>NZ_VOQX01000108.1:0-13261 GCF_016643525.1 Pantoea sp. Morm
TGGTCTAAAGCGCTGGACAACTATGCGCTGAACGATGATTTCGGCAGCGCGGGCTTTACCGCTGGCGGTAGCTGGAACTTTGGCGTACAGGCAGAAGTGTGGTTCTGAGACTACACTTCGCGCTAACCGGCTGAAGGAAGGTTGCACGGTGCGAGGCGTTGAAACGGCCTCGCACCGCATCCGGCGAAGCCTGCCAGCCAGCGGTAAAGCTGCATTCCGTCACCGATTGCGGCTATAGTGCAACGTACTGAACCTGAAGCGATAAGGAATCGTTGTGACCATTGCCTGCCTGCATACCGCCGCCAGTAATATTGCTATTTTTGATGACGCCGCGCAGTCGCTCTGCATTCCGCCTCAGCAAATCAGCCATCTGGTGATGCCACATCTGCTGGCAGAAGCAGAGCTCAGCGGTGGCATGACGCCGGCCCAGCAGCAGCGTCTGGAGCAGCTGTTACTCAGCCTGACGCCGTGGTTCGACGCGATACTGATTACCTGCTCTACCTTAGGCGCCGCCGCAGACAGCCTGCGCGATGCACAACAGCGCTGTGCGGTTTATCGCACTGACCGTATGCTGGCGGACGAAGTGCATCGCCGTGGCGCACCCGCGCTGGTGCTGTGTGCCGCGGAGTCTACGCTGCACAGCACACGCCAGCTGTTTTGCCCGGAGCGTCTGGCACCCGACCAGCGTCCGCAAGTCAGGCTTATCCCTGATGCCTGGGCCGCATTCAAAGCTGGCCGGCTGGACGACTATTACACACTGATCGCCGATGCCGTCGCTCAGGGACAGCAGCAGGGCGCGGTTCAGGTGGCGTTAGCGCAGGTGTCGATGGCCGGCGCCGCGTCGCGTTTTCCTGTGCCACAGCGGCCACTCACCAGCCCGCACCTGGCGCTCAGTTTCGTACTGCAGCAGGCTAAAGGCGCGGACGAAGGTCATTCAAAACCACTGATTTAAGCCAACAAAAAGCCCTACTGTTACGCAATTTTGCAGCCTTTATGATGGTCATCAGAATCTGATTTTTGAGGAAGCCACTGATGAACGTGATTAAAGCGCAGCGCGACCAGCTGTTTGAATACGGTCCCTTTACCATTCGCCGGCAGCGTCCGGGAGAACCACTGGGCGCGCTGGCAATTGTCGACCAGATGACGCTGAAGCCCGGCGCGATGGTACCGATGCGCCGCCATCAGGATGATGAGATTTTCAGCTATGTCTGGCGCGGCTCGGTGCAGTACCGGCGCGAGGAGGGAGAGACTCTCGCCCTCAACGGCAAACGCGCACTGCTGGTGAACGCGGGCAGTGGGGTACGTCATGAAGAGTCAGCACCGCTGATTGAAAGCGAAATGCTGCAGGCGTACATCCGCCCGGCAACCGGCGGCGGTGAAGGGCAGGTGCAGAGCGTGTACCGGGAAGAAGGGGCGGCGCTCAACCAGTGGACGCTGCTGGCCGGTCCGCAACACAGTGAGGCGCCGCTGACGCTGCGTCAGGCCGTTTACATCTATGACGTCAGGCTGGATCGTGGAGCACAGATCGAGGTGCCGCATTTGCCGGGTTATGCCAGCTGGGTCACGGTGCTGGAGGGTATTGCACGCACCGGGGATGTGCGACTGCAAAAGGGCGATGCGGTAAGCGATAGCGCTGCCTTGCCGGCTATCCACGGTGAACGCGACGCCCTGCTGGTCGCCTTTCTGGTGCAGCAGGATGCGCCTGCAGTGCTCAGCGGTACGCTAAGCGGCAGTTAAAACACCGGGTATGACACGGCTGGCATGCACTAAAGAGGCCAGTCGTGTCAGCGTGCCGCTGGCGATGTCACCCACTCAGGCGCTGCCGGCTTTGCAACTCAGCGCCCGATGACACATTATTTCGCGTGTGACACCTGTTCGTAGTAACCGATCTTCTCCACTTTGGCGGTCGAACCGCCCCCTTCAAACTCGGATGCCAGCCAGGCGTTAACGATGTTTTTCGCCAGTTCCGGCCCGATTACGCGTGAGCCCATGGTCATGATCTGCGCATTATTACTTTTGCGCGCGCGCTCGGCGGAGAAGGTGTCATGGCACTGCGCGGCGCGCACGCCTTCCACTTTATTGGCAACAATCGCGACGCCAATGCCGGTGCCACACAGCAAAATGCCGCGCTCAAACTGCTTTTGCTGCACCGCCGTAGCGAGCGCAAACGCCACGTCCGGATACATCGGGCGGTCATTTTGCGCGTCGTTACTGTAATCAGTTACCTGATAATCCTGCTCTTCCAGCAGCTTTTTAATGATGTTTTTCAAATCGATAGCCGCATCATCGGCACCAATAGCGATAGTTTTCATCACGTCTCTCCAGTGATACAGGGTCTGACACCTGCACATATGTTCGTCAGGTGATTAGATGTTCACTGATAGCCTGCCACAAAATCAAACACATGTTCAATGCATGTTCATATGATTTAGCGATCGACCACGCAAAATCTCGTGCCAACGCTGTCGTCATGGTCGCGCAGCGCCGCTCTGCTGCGAAAAATCCTGAAAATGTCGCTGAAATCAAATCTCATGCGCATTGTCACACTTTCGCCAACTGCGCTTGAGGAGCGAGCAAATATACGTGTAGTGTTCATTTGTTCGCATGACCCTATCCATGTACAAGAAGACCCATTGAGGACTCGAACATGTGTCATTTGCTTCTTACCTCGCATTCTGTCTGTCGCCAGCGCCGGTTTTGCGCCTGGCCAACACCGTCTCACTGCGCACGTTCCGGAGGTGCGTTATGAATCACTCTGCTGTCAGCGCGGTTGAGCAGACCGCAATCCGCAAGATCTCCTGGCGCCTGGTACCGTTTGTGGCGCTGATGTTCTTTATCAACTTCCTCGATCGCACCGCCATTTCCTTTGCCGGCCCAAATGGCATGACGCAGGATCTCGGCCTCAGTGCGCTGCAGTTTGGTCTCGCCTCCGGTATCTTCTTTATTGGTTACATCCTGCTGGAAGTGCCCAGCAACCTGGCGCTGCATAAGTTCGGCGCGCGGCGCTGGCTGGCGCGCATCATGATCAGCTGGGGCATCGTCTCGCTGCTGTTTACCTGGGTCAGCAGTGTCGAAGGGCTGTACACGCTGCGCCTGCTGCTGGGGATTGCCGAGGCCGGTTTCTTCCCGGGCGCCATCCTTTATCTCAGCCTGTGGGTGCCGGCGCGCCACCGCAGCAAAATTCTCTCGCTGTTCTACCTGGCACAACCGCTGACGGTGGTATTTGGCGCACCGCTGGCTGCCTCGCTGATTGAGCAGCACGGCCTGTTTGGCCTGGAGGGCTGGCGCGTAATGTTTATGGGCGTATCGCTGCCGGCGATCCTCATCGGGATTGTGGCGCTGTTCTGGCTGGTGGACTCGCCGCGTCAGGCGAAGTGGCTGAATGACGACGAGAAAAACTGGTTGATAGCCGAACTGGAAGCGGAACATCAGCACAAGCAGGGCCAGCACCCGCACAGCGTGCGTTCGGTGATGGGCAACAGCCGCGTGTGGATGCTGTGCCTGATCTACTTCGGCTTTATTTACGGCCTGTACGCGCTGGCGTTCTTCCTGCCGACCATTATCGCCGGCTTCCAGCAGCAGTTTGGCACCACCTTCAACGTGATGCAGAAAGGGCTGATCACCGGCGTGCCGTACCTGATCGCCGCCGTCGTGATGTTTTTCTGGTCGCGGGATGCCGCGCGGCGTGGCTGTAAAACCTGGCACATCGCGATTCCTGCGGTCGCGGGTGGCGTCAGCGTACCGCTGGCGCTCTACATGGATTCACCGTTTACCACCATCCTGGTGATCGCCGTAACGGCCAGCGCCATCTTCGCCGCATTGCCCAATTTCTGGACGCTGCCAACGCAGTTCCTGACCGGCGCATCGGCAGCGGCGGCGATTGCGCTGATTAACACCCTGGGCAACGTGGCGGGTTTTTCCGCCGGTTACATCACCGGCGCACTGCATGATGCCACTCACAGTTATGTGTTACCGATGTTCGTGGTCGGCGGTTTTATGCTGCTCTCCGCTGTATTGATGCTGTTTCTCAATCGCCGTCGCGCGCAGCCTCTGCCAGCCTCATTTGTACAGGAGCAATAACATGACGTACCTGTTTAACCAGCCATCCGCGTTTGCCGCGGAACTGATCGAAGGCTTTGTGGCCGCCAACGCCGATAAAGTACGCCAGGTGAGCGGTGGTGTGGTGCGCAGCACGCGCAGCCAGCCGGATACCGTGGCGGTGATTGTCGGTGGCGGTTCCGGTCACTATCCCGCCTTTGCCGGATTGGTCGGCCAGGGCCTGGCGCACGGGGCGGCAATGGGCAATCTGTTCGCTTCGCCGTCGGCGCAGCAAATCTATAACGTCGCGCGCGCGGCGCATAACGGCGCGGGTGTGCTGTTGCTGTTTGGAAACTATGCCGGTGACGTGCTGCATTTTGGTCAGGCGTGCGAGCGGCTGCGCGCTGAGGGTATTGCCTGTGAGGTGCTGGCGGTAACGGATGATGTGTCCAGCGCCAGCCACGATGAGCGTCTGAAGCGACGCGGCGTCGCTGGCGATCTGTGTGTGTTTAAAGTGGCTGCGGCCGCGGCAGAAGCGGGTGACAATCTGGCTACGGTGCTGAAAAAAGCGCAGCACGCCAACGATCGCACCCGCACCTTCGGCGTGGCATTTTCCGGCTGTACGCTGCCGGGCGCTGCGCATCCACTGTTTGAGGTAGAGAAAGGGCGGATGGCGCTCGGGCTGGGCATCCACGGTGAGCCGGGCATCAGCGAAACGGCGGTGCCGCGCGCCGACGAGCTGGCAGAAATCTTTGTCGACCGACTGCTGAGTGAGCGGCCAGCGGATGTGGCACAGGTGGCGGGACAGCGCGTGGCGGTAATCCTCAACGGTCTCGGTTCAGTCAAGTATGAAGAGCTGTTTGTGGTGTATCGCCGCATCGCCCAGCTGCTGTCGGCGGCGCAGTTGCAGGTGGTGGAGCCGGATGTCGGCGAATTCGTCACCAGTTTTAACATGGCAGGCGTCTCGCTGACGCTGATGTGGCTCGATGATGAACTGGAAACGCTGTGGCGCGCGCCGGCCAATACGCCGGCCTACCGCAAAGGCAGCGTCCTGATTGCCGAACCGCTCAGCGCCGCCGAGTGCGAAGAGATCCGTGAAGAGGCGTTACCGCAGGCCAGCACCACATCACAACACAGCGCCCGGCGCGTTCTTGAACTGCTGGAAGCGGTGGCGGTGATGATTCAGCGTCATGCCGGCCAGCTGGGCGACATTGATGCGGTAGCGGGCGACGGCGATCACGGCATTGGTATGGAGCGCGGCGTACTCGGCGCGGTAGAAAAGGCGCGTAAGGTGGCCGCGCGTGGCGCCGGCGCTGGCAGTCTGCTGTGTCGCGCCGCCGATGCCTGGGCGGATAAAGCGGGCGGCACGTCCGGGGCACTGTGGGGCGTGGCACTGACCGCGCTCGGCACCGCGCTGGGCGACAGCGCGGCAGCGGATGCACCACGCGTCGCTGCCGGCGTCCGGGATGCCAAAGAGGGCATTATGCACTTCGGCAAAGCGCGCGTCGGTGATAAAACCATGGTTGACGTGCTGGTTCCGTTTAGCGACACGCTGAGCGCTGCGGTCGCGCAGGGCGCATCACTCACCGAAGCCTGGTTACGTGCGGCAGCGGTGGCGGAGCAGGCCGCGCAGGCCACCGCACAGCTGGTACCGAAAGTGGGGCGTGCGCGGCCGCTGGCTGAAAAAAGCGTTGGCACGCCGGACGCCGGTGCGGTTTCACTGGCGATGATCGTCAACACCGTTGGCAATCTGTTAAAAGAACACAGTGCATCTGAACAGGGAGCGTAATTATGGCTCAGCCTAAAATCTGGCTTGGCGTCAGCCTGAAAATGTATTTCGGCTATCAGCAAACGCTGGCGTGGTGTCGCGAGGTTGCGACGCTGGCGCAGCATCCGGCAGTGCAGCGCGGTGATGTCGGGCTGTTTGTGCTGCCCGCTTATCCGGCCATCCCGGCGGTAACGGAGATCTTTGCCGGCACGCCGGTGCGCGTCGGCGCGCAGGACGTGTGTCAGGCGGAAAACGGCGCCTGGACCGGTGAGGTCAGCGCCAGCATGCTGCAGGAGCTGGGGTGCTCACTGGCGGAGATCGGTCACGCCGAACGCCGTCGCCATTTTCATGAAGATAAAACGCAGATTGCCGGCAAAGTGGCGATGGCGCTGCGTTATCGCCTGACCCCGGTGCTGTGCATCGGTGAACCGCAGCAGGGCACGCCTGAGCAGGCGATTGCGCTGTGCCAGCAGCAGCTGCAGGAGGCGCTGGCGGAGGCAGTACAGCACAATCTGCACGGAGAAGTGTTGTTTGCTTACGAACCGCAGTGGGCCATTGGCGCACCGCAGCCGGCGCCGGACAGCTACATCCGCGCGGTGTGCAGCGGGCTACAGCAGCTGACGACGCCAGACGGCATCAAGCTGCGGGTGATTTACGGCGGCAGCGCCGGGCCGGGTCTGATTCAGCGCCTCGGCGACGACGTCAACGGCCTGTTCCTCGGCCGCTTTGCCCACGATCCGCAGGCGCTGGCGCAAATCGTGCAGGAAGCCAGTGCGCTGGCTGAGGAGCTGCCGTCATGAGCCGCATTGGACTCAGTACCTACGCCTTTTTCTGGCGCATGTCGCCCCAGGTGCCACAGCCGCTCACGCTGGCGCAGATGCTGCAGCACACCGCCGATCTCGACGTGTCGGTATTTCAGATTTGCGACTACCCGGCAATTGAGCAGTGGTCAGATGAACAGCTGCTGGCGCTGCGTCAGCAGGCGGATGCACTTGGCATCACGCTGGAGCTGGGTACGCGCGGTCTCGGCAGCGCGCACCTGCGCCGCTATCTGCACATCGCCGCCATTCTCGACGCGCGCGTGGTGCGCTCCATGTTCAACACCGCCGATCACCGGCCATCGCTGGATGAAGCGGCCATTCTGATTGCTGCCGTGCTGCCGGATTTTGCTCGCCAGCAGGTGCGGCTGTGCCTGGAAACCTACGAGCAGGTCAGCAGCGCGGCGATGATGTCGGTGATCAACCGCTTTCTCTCGCCGTGGCTGTGCGTCTGTCTCGATCCGGCCAATTGCGTCGCCGGACTGGAACTGCAGGAGCAGGTGATCGCCAATACCGCTGCGCGCGTCGGCAATCTGCACATCAAAGATTTCGCCTTTACCCGCCGTGCCGGCTGGGTCGGTTTTACCCTGGCCGGCTGTCCGATGGGCGAAGGGAAGCTGGATTATGACCGGCTGATCGCCAGCGTGCGGCCGGCCGATCGCGACATCAACCAAATCATCGAACACTGGTTGCCGTGGCAGGACAATGCCGCGCAGACCTGCGCGCGGGAAGCCGAATGGACCCGCCGCGCCGTTGAATTCCTACGCAGTAAACAAGATCAGGAGTCGTTAACATGAGCAAGGCATTGAAAACCATCACCGTGATCGGCGCAGGCGGCAAAATGGGCATGCGTATTTCCGCTAATTTGCAGCACAGCGCTTATCAGGTGTTTTACTGCGAGAATTCACCGCAGGCGCAGCAGCAGGTGACTGCACAGGGACGCGAGCTGTCGGATGCCGCGTCGGTGGTGCCGCTGAGTGACGTGGTGATCCTCGCCGTGCCGGATATCGTACTGGGCAAAGTCTCGCAAAGCGTGGTGCCACAGATGCAAAGCGGTGCGGTGCTGCTGACGCTCGATCCGGCCGCGGCCTACGCCAACCTGATCGCCCAGCGTGACGGCATCGAGTATGCGGTCGCGCACCCGTGCCATCCGTCGGTATTTCTTGCCCGCTACACCAAAGAGGAGCACGCCGATGCGTTTGGTGGCGTCGCTGCCGTCCAGCACGTCGCGGCAGCCTGGGAAAGCGGCAGCGCTGAACAGAAGGCAGAGCTGAGTAAGGTGATTAGCGTGATGTACGGCCCGGTTGATCAGGTGCACTGGGTCACGGTGACGCAACTGGCGTATCTGGAACCGACGCTGGTCGAAACCGTCGCCTGCATGGTCGGTGCCTTCATGAAAGAGGCGCTGGATGAAACGGTGAAACACAGCGGCGTCCCGGAAGAGGCAGCGAAGGCCATGCTGTACGGCCATATTCAGATTGCGCTGGCGGTGGCTTTCCGCGCCACCAACCCGTTCTCGGACGCCTGCATGATCGCGATGGAGTATGGCCGCGAGAAGATCATCAAACCGGACTGGAAACAGATCTTCGACCAGCAAGAGCTGGATAAGGTTATTGCCCGCATGCTGAAAATTGACGCCATTCAGCGTTAAGCGTGACAGCAGCGGCGACTCGCGGCGTTGCTGGCTGGCGAAGCGAGTCGCATCAATGATATAACTCCCTGCTGAGCACTCCGCACGACGATACAAGACAGGTAACGGATGGAAAAAAACACGCTTTCTCAGGACTCCGAGCTGCTGACGGAAATTGCCGTCGCCTACTATCAGGACGAAATCACCCAGGAGGAGATTGCGCGTAAGTTTGGGATTTCCCGTATCAAGGTGGGGCGACTGCTGAAACGCGCGCGTGAAGAGGGCATCGTCGAGATTAATGTGCGCTACCATCCGGTGTTCAGTACGCGGCTGGAACAGCAGTTGCAGACGCGCTTTCCCCATCTGCAGCGCGCGCTGATTGCCCTCGATTCGCCAGACAGCGACGAGCAGCGGCGTCAGGTGGCGGCGCTGGTGTCGGCGCATCTCGCGCAGTCGCTGAAAGACAATGCTATTGTCGCCGTGGGCCAGGGGCGCAACGTGGCGGCCGTCGCCGATTATCCCGGTCAGGTGCCGACGCGCAACTGCCTGTTTATCAGCGGCATCGGCGGCACCCATCGTCCGGGGGATGCCATCAACGCGGACCACATCAGTCGCCGGCTGGCCAAAAAGTTTGGCGGCATCAGCGAAACCCTGTACGCCCCGGCTTACGTCGAAAACCGGGCGCTGCGTGACGCTTTCATGCAAAACGGCACCATCAAAGAGACGCTCGACCGCGCGCGCAAAGCGGATGTGGCACTGGTGGGCATCGGCGACATGAACGAAAACAGCTATATGGTGAAGCTCGGCTGGTTCACACCGCATGAGATCATTGATGCCAGCGTCAATCAGGGCGTGACCGGTGATGTGGCCGGCTATGATTTTTTTAATGCTCAGGGCCAGCACGTGGATACGGTGATGAACGACCGGGTAATTGGCCTGAGTATCGACGAGCTGCGTAAAATTCCCTGCGTGATTGCCATTGCCGCTGAAAACACCAAAGCCATGGCGATCCTCGGCGCGCTGCGTACCGGCGCTATCGACATCATTGCCACCACGGCGCAGAACATCCGCACCATTCTGAGCATGTCGCAGTAACGCATAAACGCCTGCCCGGCGCGGCCTGCGGGCGTGCCGGGTGAGGGGGATGCTGCGCCAGGTCGCCGTCCATCACCCAACCGTCACGTCAGCGCCATAAATCTTTCATCCGCCTCAGCTAGCTTACCGCCATTCTGATTTCAGGACTGCGGATGCATGAGCCATCTCTCGCTGCAACACATCACCAAAACCTGGGGCGATAAAATCGCGCTGCAGGATATCAGCTTCGACGTGGCGCAAGGCAGTTTCGTCGCACTGCTGGGGCCTTCAGGCTGCGGTAAATCGACGCTGTTGCGCACCCTCGCCGGGCTGGAAACGGCCGACAGCGGCCGCATTTATTTCAATCACACTGACGTCACGCCTCTGCCACCGGCGCAGCGCAAGCTGTCGATGGTGTTTCAGTCTTACGCACTGTTTCCTCACCTGAGCGTGCGGGAGAATCTGCTGTTTGGCCTGAAGGCGCGCGGTGAAGATAAGCAACAGTTTGCCGCCCGGCTGGCGCAGGTCAGCGCACTGCTTGAACTGGAACCGCTGCTGGCGCGCCTGCCTTCACAGCTCTCCGGCGGGCAGCAGCAGCGCGTAGCGCTGGGCAGGGCGGTGATCGCCAACAATACGCTGTGCCTGATGGATGAGCCGTTATCCAACCTGGATGCCAAACTGCGTCAGAGCATGCGGCGCGAAATCCGCGCGCTGCAAAAGCAGCTCGGGCTGACCATGTTATACGTCACCCACGATCAGACCGAAGCGATGAGCATGGCCGATCACATCATTCTGCTCAACGATGGCCGCATTGAGCAGCACGGCACGCCAGACCAGCTCTACAACCAGCCGGCGAGCTGTTTTGCCGCGCAGTTTATTGGCGCACCGCCGATGAATATCCTGCCACTGCACAGCAAAGGCGCGCATCACTACCTCAGCCATCTCAGCACACCGCTCCTGACCTATGCCGGCGAAACGGCGCTGAGTCTGGGCCTGCGCGCGGAGGATATCCAGCTGGTCGCCCCGCAGCAGGCCGCGCTGAGTGCACGGGTAGTGAGCTACGAATACATGGGCGCGGATACGCTGCTGGTCTGTCGGTTGCCCGGCATCACGGAATCACTGACCGTCAAAGTGCCCGGCCTGCAGCGCTTCACGGATGACAGTCTGGTCGGCCTGCACTGGTCCACCAGCCGGCAATACCTGTTTTCCACCACCTCCGGCCAGCGCTGTGTCGCTGCCGAACACCCGATGTTGCTCGCTGAGAAAAAATACGCTGTTTAACCGTTGTCGTTTATTCAAGGGAAAATCATGTCTGCGATCCGTTTCTCGCCTCTGGCTTGTGTCGTTATGCTGTGTGCCTCCGCGTCAGTGTTTGCTGCTGAGCCGGTGAAGTTACAGATGTACTATCCGATTGCGGTCGGCGGTAAAGTCAGCCACACCGTGGAAGCCCTGGTGGCGGATTTTGAAAAACAGCACCCTGAGATCAGCATTCAGCCGGTCTACACCGGCGATTACGCCACCACCGTGACCAAAGCGCTGACGGCGTTTCGCGGCGGTAACGCACCGCAGCTGGCGGTGATGGGCGATATTGAAGCCTGGTCGCTGATGGATGCCGGTGCCATCGTTGCCGCCAGCGATTTAGCCCCGGGTGAAGAGGGCAAACAGTGGATCGACAGCTTCTATCCGGCCTTTCTGCGTCGCATTGAGGGCAAAGTGTGGGGCGTGCCTTTTCAGCGCTCAACCGTGGTGATGTACTGGAACAAACAGGCATTTGAGAAAGCCGGTCTCGATCCGAATACACCACCCGCCACCTGGCAGCAGGTGGTGGCATTCAGCAAAAAACTGACGCTGAAACAGGCCAGCGGCGTCAGCCAGTGGGGCATTGAGATCCCTTCCACGCCGAACGGCTACTGGAATTTCCAGGGGCTGGCTGCCACCAATGGCGGACGGCTGGATAACGGCAAGGGCAACGCCGTGTATTTCAACACGCCGGGCAACGTGGAAACCCTGCAGTGGCTGACCGATCTCGGCCAGAAAGAGGAAGTCTCGCCGAAGGGTGCGATTGCCTGGGGCACCACGCCGCAGGATTTCATCAGCGGCAAAACGGCCATGATGGTCACCACCACCGGCAACCTGACCAACGTGCACGACAACGCGACCTTCCCGTTTGGCGTCGCCATGCTGCCGGAGAAAACCCAGCGCGGCAGCCCGACCGGTGGCGGCAACCTGTACGTGTTCAAAAGCGCCTCACCGGCGCAGCAGCAGGCGGCGATGCGCTTCATCCGCTGGGTCACCGCACCGGAACAGGCCGCGCGCTGGAGTATCGCTACCGGCTATGTCGCCACCTCGCCGGCAGCGTGGGACACGGCGGCAATGAAAGCCTATGTGCAGCAGGTGCCTCAGGCACTGGTGGCGCGTGAGCAGCTGAAGTATGCCCAGCCGGAACTCTCGACCTACAACAGCGTGCAGATTCAGGACGCGCTCAATCACGCCATTGAAGCAGCGGTGACGCAGAGCAAAACCCCGGCCCAGGCGCTGGCCGATGCGCAGAAACAGGCTGACCGCCTGCTGAAAAACTATCAGTGACGGCCGCGTGATGAGCTCATTCTCTGTCAGCGCCGCCACGCTGCGCCCGCGCGGGTGGTCATTGCAGCTCAGCGGCTATTTGCTGCTGCTGCCCGCGCTCAGCTTCCTGCTGCTGTTTACCCATTATCCGGCGCTGGCCACGCTGTGGCAGAGCCTGTTCAGCGCCGCGCGCGCTTCGCATCCGGCCCATTTTGTCGGGCTGGATAACTATCGCGCGCTGCTGGATGACGACATCTTTATGCAGTCGCTGTGGAATAACCTGCTGTATGCGCTGATCACCATTCCGCTGGCGGTGACGCTGGCGCTGCTGATGGCGCTGGCGGTCAATCGTCGGCTGCGCGGCAACGCGCTGGTGCGTGCGGCCTTCTTCATTCCGTCGCTGCTGCCGATGATCGCCATCGCCAATCTGTGGCTGTTTTTCTACACGCCACAGCTTGGCATCCTGAATAGCCTGCTGGCATGGTTTTCGCTACCGGCGGTCAACTGGCTCGGCGAGCCGGATACCACGCTGTACTGCCTGATGGCGGTTTCGGTATGGCGCGAGGCGGGCTTTTTCATGATCTTTTATCTCGCCGCGCTGCAGCAGATCGATCCGCGCCTCAGCGAAGCCGCCGCCATTGAAGGCGCATCGCGCGGTTACTTTTTCCGTCGCGTGCAGTGGCCGCTGCTGCTGCCAACCACGTTGTTTGTGCTGATCAACGCCTCGATGAACGCCTTCCGCATTGTCGATCAGGTGATTGCCATGACCAATGGCGGCCCAAACAACAGCAGTAGCCTGCTGCTGTTTTATATCTATCGTACCGCGTTCAGTTTCTGGGACATGTCAGCCGCGTCGGCCATGACGGTAGTGCTGCTGGTGATCCTCGGATCGATTGCGTTGATCAAATTTCATCTGCTGGACAAGCGAGCCCATTATCAATGAAAGCTGCATCCTCTCCGGGCGGTTTTGCGCTCAACCTGCTGATTTGGCTGGCCGCGCTGCTGTGGAGCTTGCCGATGCTGGTGGCGCTGTGGATTGCCATTCATCCGGCCGCCGGACAGGGGCACTTTTCGCTGCTGGCGCCGCTGACGCTGGCGAACTTCATCAATGCCTGGCACGCGGCACCGTTTGCCCGCTACTTCCTCAATACCACGCTGCTGGTGCTGATGATTGTGGTGGTCCAGCTGGTGCTGGCCACGCTGGCCGCTTATGCACTGGTGCGATTCCGCCTGAAATTTTCCGGTTTCCTCTTCGCGCTGATTCTGCTGCAGCTGATGATCAGCCCGGATGTGCTGATTCTGAATCATTACCGCACCATCAGCGCGCTCGGGCTACGCGATACCCTGACTGGCATTGCGCTGCCGTAC
>NZ_VOQX01000109.1:0-13211 GCF_016643525.1 Pantoea sp. Morm
CATTTTCCACATCACAAAATAATAACGTTAACGCTGCGAATATTCCGCATCCACCGGAATCCTTTCATGGTCCATCAACCCAGGAAATCCCTGAGCTGCCGCTGCTTGCGCAGGTCAGCCGCCAGACTGGCGAAGGGATTAAACAGCTTGGGAAAATTATCGCCCGCGGCTCGTGGTTTGATGAGATCAATCCGGCAACCTCGGGCCTGGTGCGATCCAATGTGCTGGCCGGCAATAACAGCCATCATTTGTGGTATTACCGGTTACAGACCATGGTCCTGACCGGGGAGAAAGATGAAGGATTGCCGAATATTAATAATCCTGGCATCGTGGCTCCGATACCCGACCCCGGTAAAGGCGAAACTGTCATATTGCCGCCGCCACCGCCGCCTGAGCCGGAACCGCCACAGCTCACACCTGCGCCACAAATCCCGACCTACCTCGCCCTGCCCAACATGCTGTATGCCCTCAACGACGCCATGCAAACCCGCTTCCACTTCGCTGCCCAACAGATGAGCATGGATGATCATCACAACCTGTTTGTGTATGGCTATAGCGGCGGCGAGCGTTATCGCAGTGCGCAGGGCGATAGCGATGCCACCAGCCGCTATCAGGGCTGGATGCTGGGTGCGCGCTGGACGCCTGAAGCGGAACAGAGCCCGCTGGCCTTCAGTGCGGGCGTGCACAAAGGCGTAGCGACTATGCTGTCGAATACGGCGGCCGGGCGCAGCCAGCTGCGTATGCAAACCCAGGGTATTAATGCGCTGATCGGCATTCAGCCGCCTGAGGGTTGGCAGCTGGAGATACCGCTGGGGCTGACGCATTATCGCGGCACCTTACGCCATGAAACCCAGGGTGAAGTGGCGCGGATCAGCACCGTTAGCGGCAATATCGGCGCAGAAGCCGGCTGGCGCTGGCAGCAGGATGCGCATAGCCTGATGCCGCTGGCCGCAGCCGGTGTGCAGTGGCTGCATGTTGCGGATTTCACCGAGCAACAGGGGGCACAGGTGAACTATCAGCTGGCGCCGCAGTTCAGCCTGGCTGGCGGGGTTAAGTATGATTATCAGCCGCTGTCGTCAGTGAAGATTGGGCTGGAGGCGCGTTATGTCTGGCACAGCGGCAGGCAGAATACGCTGGATGCCGGCGATATGCGCGGCTTGCCGATTGAGCGCGCCCGCCACAGCGCCCAGCTGGGCGGTTACGTCCGCTGGCAGCTGCATGAGAACGTCGAGATCGGCACGCAGTTGCAGGTGCAGCAGCGGCTGGATCGCCCCGGCGTGAGCGACTGGAATGTGCTGAGCGGAGTGAAAGTGGCGTTTTAAATTAATAATAAGGGAAGCGGTGGTGAATGGCTGGCGATGGATGGTTTGGTCGCCATAAATGGCGCCCCTACAACGATGCGGGACATGTTTTGTCGTCAGGCGCATTCATGCGCATCTGTGGCAAGGTTGCACAGCATCGTAGGGTGCGCATTCATGCGCACCGGCATGGAAATGTTTTCTTAGATAAACGTCATTGCGCAATAAATTGCGCCGCTACCATCCGTGCGGTTATCAGCGGCAACACATGGAAGGGATATCTGCATTATCCAGTCGCACAAACCGTAGCGGCGCGATTTATCGTGCAATTTCAATTACCGCACCGCGCCATCACGACGCCTGCAAATAATGCACTACCGACTGGTTCAGCGTGTCCAGCTTCTCTTCCAGCAGGAGAAGCCCTTCGCGGATGACCTCCTGATCTTCAGCGCTTTGGCAGGCGCGCTCGATCTGCCCGCACAGATCGTCGATCTCGCCGGCATAAATGATCTGCGCCGATCCGCCCAACCGATGCAGCGACGAGGCCAGCGCCGGCCAGTCCTGCGCATCAAAATAACGCCAGCACTGCTGCATATCGTTGCGGCTCTCCTCGCCGACCTTCTCCAGCATCTTCGCCACCATCGCATCGTCGTGATACACCATGGCGCGCAGCGATTCGAGCGACAGCAGCGCATCCAGCGCCGGCACTTCGGCGGCCGGCTCGTTGCTGCTCAGCAGCTCAGCCAGCTTGTCAATTTTCAGCGGCTTAAACAGGCAGGCGTTCATGCCCGCTTCAAGACAGCGCACGCGCACGTCCGACTGCGCATTCGCCGTCAGGCCAAAAATTTTCACCGCGTTGCCGCTGCGGCGCAGGGTCTGCGTCAGTTCGATGCCGCTCATGCCCGGCATATTGCAGTCGGTAATAATCAGATCGAACGCCTGATGCGCCAGCAGCGCCAGCGCCTCTTCGCCGCTGCTGGCTTCGCTGATCTGCTGGCCCAGCTCGCTGAGCTGGCTTCGCAGCAGCAGGCGGTTGGCCGGATGATCGTCGACCACCAGAATATTCAGCTGTGGCAGCGCACGGCTGCGCGCCACGCGGGTTTTCTCCAGCAGCTTGCGCGCCCGGCGTGCCGGCATCATTACATTAAGCTGAATCAGCGTGCCGCGTCCCGGCTGGCTGTTGAGGTTCATGGTGCCCTGCATCTTCTCCAGCAGCTGGGCGCTGATCACCAGGCCAAGGCCGGTGCCGGTCTGCTTGCGTCCCTCTTCGGTCTGGGCAAACGGCTGAAACAGTTTGGCCTGATCGGCAGCGCTGATGCCCACGCCGCTGTCTTCGATCTCAATTTCCAGCTCCAGCGAACCGTCTTCCCACTCATGGCCGATCACCCGCACTTCCACGCCGCCTTCGTGGGTAAACTTGATGGCGTTATTGATGTAATTGGCGATCACCTGGCGGAAGCGCGCGGCATCAATAAACACTTCCAGCCCCGGCGGCGTGTCGCTGTGATAGTGCAGCGTCAGATTTTTGCCGCTGGCCATGCCGTCAAATAACCGCACCACCGGCAGCACCAGCTGCTCGGTGCTGACCCACTCCGGCATCAGCTCCAGCTGACCGCTCTCAATCTTGGCCATGTCGAGGATATCGCCAATCAGCCCCAGCAGCGTGTTGGCCGACTCGTAGGCGATTTGAATGGCTTCGTTATCGCGCTGTTTGCGACCTTCCAGCTCCAGCAGCCCGATGATGGCGCTGATCGGCGTGCGGATCTCGTGGCTCATGGTGGCGAGAAACGAACTCTTGGCGCGGTTGGCTTCATCCGCCACCTTTTTCTCCGCCTGCAGCGCCAGCATCAGCAGTTCGTAGGCGGTAACATCCTGCCAGCCGCAGATCAGCCCGGTGATATTGCCCTGCGCATCGCGCTGCTCCTGCGCCCAGTGGTGCACCATGCGCGCTTCGCTGCCGTTCTCGATCTCAATTTCCAGATCCTGGGCGGTATCGCCCCACAGACTGTTGTGCGCCAGCGCCACCAGTTCCGGATCGTTGACCGCTTCCGGGCTCATCAGCGGATAGAGTTTGCTGATGAGCGGCGACAGCGGATGACGCTGATCGTAAAGCGAAAAGCTCAGGCGCTGCGCGTCGACGCCGGCAAAAAAGCGCTGAAACGCACCGTTAGCACTGACCACGTTCCAGTTGCGATCCAGCACATAGACCGGTGTTGGCAGGCCATTCAGCAGCGCATCGCGAAAGCGCAGTTCGGCCTGCAGGTCAGCTTCTGCGCGACGGCGATGCTTCACCTCTTTGCCGCGATAGTAAACCCACGCCAGACAGGCGATTAGCAGCAGCGCGGTCAGCAGAGTGATGGCGTAAAACTGCGCGCGGTACAGCGGCCAGGTGGTGCGCGTGGTCTGCGGTGTGCCCTGCCAGCGGCTGGCAATCAGCGAGATTTCGCTCGGCTGAATGTCGGCCAGCGCTTTATCAATAATGCTCAGCAGCTCCGGCTGATCGCGGCTGACGGCAAAGCTCAGCTCCACCGGCGGCAGCGCCAGACGCGACACGATCTTCAGCGGCTGCTGCGCGTAGCGCGCCAGTAACGTGTTCACGCTCAGCTGGTTATCGATCAGCCCGGCGACCTTGCCCTCCTGCAACAGTTGCAGCGCCAGGCTGGCGTTATCCACTTCAGACAGCTGCAGCGTGGGGAAGCGATCCAGCAGCGCCTGACGCGCCGGATTGCCTTTGACGATACTGAGCTTCATGCCGGGATAGAGCGCCTGCGGCGCATCAGGCTGGTCCGGCACCAGCAGCACCAGCGGCACCTTCAGGTAAGGCCGGGTAAAGCGCACTGCCTCCTGATGGCCGCTATCCTGTGCCACCGCTGCCAGCATCGCTACCTGATGCTGCTCCAGCTGCTGTACGCCGTCACGCCACGAATACGCCGGCACCGGGGTAAAAAACAGCCCGGTGCGCAGCTGGATCAGATGCAGCAGATCGGCGCTAATGCCCTGAAATTCACCCTGCTCATCCAGCAGCGCCAGCGGTGCGGAGAACGGATTGAACGCCACCTTCACCTGCGTATGCTGCTGCAGCCACTGCTGCTCGCGCGGCGTCAGGCTGAGCGGCTCCTGCAGGCGCCAGACGTCCGGGCGCTGCGTCCACTGCCGCGAAATCAACCGATGCTGTTCGCCGGGAATGGCGGCGATAGCGGCATTTAGCGCCTTTAATAGCGGATGATTGTCGGCTTTCACCACCAGACGGCTGCCGTACAGCGCGTCTTCCGGCAAAATCGCGGCCAGCGCCAGCTGATTGACATAGCTGCGCTCAATCAAAAACGTCGCCGCCTGCAGGCTGCCGAGCGCATAGTCCGCTTCGCCACTGGCTACCGCCTCCAGCGCCGCCTGGCTGGAGGGATAACGCACGATGGTGGCGTCAGGGAAATGCTGTTTAATTTCAGGATCTGTCAGGAAATCATCGCGCATCGCCAGGCGCAGCGGCGCATCGTACGGCACCGGCTGTGAGGCCCGCCGCTCGGTAGCAATCACCACCGGCCGATTGATCAAAAAGCTGTCTGTCGCACTGAAGGCCGCAGCGTCGCGCAATTCCCGGCCCGGTGAAGTAAACAGCGCATCCGCCGTACCGCTTTTCACCGCTTCCACCGCCGCGGCCTGGCTGGCATAACGCACTATCACCACCTGAACACCAAGGTTACGCGCCAGCAGTTGCAGATAATCGGCGTAAATGCCTTCTACGCTATTCCCGCTGCCCGTCGCCTCCTGAAAAATCAGGTAAGGCGGAATTTCTGGTGCCCACACCGCCACGTGTAGTTCATGTTTAATGCGTAACCAGCGCCACTCGTCATCGCTCAACTCAACGTGCAACGGTGCCAGCTTTTCACGGCTGAACAACTGAAAAATCTCGGGCTGCGGCTGGGCCGCCAGCAGCGGGCTTAGTAACAGCAGTAACAGGGTGGCCAGGCGCAGCATCGCTACTCCATATGGTTACGATTGGCAAAGGCAAAGAGATCGCGCAGGCTCTTGCATTGCAGTTTATCCAGCAAACGGCTTTTATAGGTAGAAATGGTTTTATTGCTGAGATTCATACGGTTAGCAATGCGCATGTTATCCAGCCCCTTCAACAGATAAGTGAACACCTGAAATTCCTGCGGCGACAGCGATTCCAGCAGCTGCTTGTCAGAGTGGATGTGATTCTCTTCCGCCGGCACATTAATACCGGCCAGCGGGAAGTAGCCATAGCCACTTTGCGCTGCACGGATTGCGGTGATGATTTCCGGCAAATTGTCCTTTTTACTGATAAAACCATTCGCTCCGCAGCGCACACTCTGTACCGCATAAAAGTTCTGATTCTTACCTGAGACGATAATAATAATACCCGGAAAACTCTTAGCACGCAGCGCTTTAACCACTTCGATGCCGTTCAGCGAGTGAATATCAATATCCATCACCACGATATCCGGATAATGCTGATCGATAAGCTGCAGCGCTTCATAACCATCATCGGTTTCGGCGACCATACTATGCCCTTCTTTTTCAAGAAGAAAGCTTACCGCCATGCGGGCCATAGGATGATCGTCGACGACAATAAATTTCGCCATGTTTTATTTCCTGACGTGACCTTAAAGAGAAAAGTTAATTACCTGACTATTAGACTAATAAATTCAACCCTGAATCAACCACAATCAAATAACAAAACGTAGGTCGCGTCCTACACACCACCGATGAACATTCCCATATCCCTGTGTGTAATTTAATCGTAAGATCTGACCATCGCGAATTAATTACTCTGCGAACAATATGAGTTGTATTTAAATGTAAGGGCGTAAATATGGGAAAGGAGATTCCAGTGAAAGCAGGCAGTGATAATAAGCCGAAGAGAATCATTATTGCGCTCAGCTGCCATTTTGCACTGACCGGTTTACGTGCGTTGTGCCAGCCGCTGAAGGATTGCAGCGTACAAACGCTGCAGATTGCGCCGGAAACGGTAGCGGAAGAGCTGATGTTCAACCACGCCGATTTACTGATTACCGAACTGCCGCGTGACGCCGCCGGCCTGGCCGAGCTGCTGCTGATTCCCGAGTGGTTTAAAGGCCATACGCTGATTCTGCTGGATGAAGAGACCGAGCCGATGCGTCAGACGCTGGTGGCCGCCGGGTTCTCTGCGGTGATGAGCAAAAACGATCGGGCTGAGGTACTGCAGCGCAGCATTGGCCAGCAGCTGCAGCGTAAACCGTCGCGCTACGATTACGCCGCACCGGGCCGCAATGCGCTGGCACGCGAAAAACGCGTAATGTGCGCCCTGCTACGCGGCATGAAGCCAGCACGCATTGCGCGTGAAATGGGCCTGCACCCGCGTGAGATTAGCCGCAGCAAGGTCAACAGCCTGGCGCGCAGCGGGTTTCCCTCGCTGAACGCGATGCTGGCCTGCACCGGCCGCCGCCCGATTTAAGCAGCAGGAAAGCGCCGCAATAAACCGCATGTTGCAAAGCACATATAAATTCGTAGGGTGCGCATTCATGCGCACCAGGACAGCGCAGCAATAAAACCGAGCACTAACCGTAGCGGCGTAATTTATTGCGCAATCTACTGCGGTGCGGCTGGCGGACTCGCGCGATAAATCGCGCCGCTACGAAACCTGCGGTCTGGAAACCGGGCACCTGAATGGCGCAGCCATATCATCGCTGCAACCGGTGCGACTGAACACTCTGCCACCCGGACGGCACAGCAATAACAACACGCACCAACCGTAGCGGCGCAATTTATTGCGCAATCTACCGCGTTGCGGCTGGCGGACTCGCGCGATAAATCGCGCCGCTACGACACCTGCGATTTGCAAATTGGGCACCTGAATGGCGCAGCCATAATGCCGCTACGACACCTGCGGTCTGGAAACCGGGCACATGAATGGCGCAGCCATAAACCGCTGCAACCGGCGCGACTGCACACTCTGCCACCCGGACGGCACAGCAATAACAACACGCACCAACCGTAGCGGCGCAATTTATTGCGCAATTGACAGCGGTGCGACAGCCAGATTCACGCAATAAACCGCACGTCGCAAAGCGGTTATAAATCCGTAGGGTGCGCATTCATGCGCACCTGGACAGCGCAGTAATAACACCGCGCACCAAACAGCGCGGCAAAATAATTACACAATCATTAATTCGCAGGATAATAAAAATTACAGACCGGTCTTAATTGACACGTAACCTTTAAAATATTAACCACTGTCTCAGACATTTTTTAATTTAATTCTTAAGACAGGGACTACAGAACACCGATGAACATTCGCATAGTGACACAGGAACTTTCGCTCTATTATAACTTCATCGCTTAGCAGCAACACCGCTAAAAGATAATAAAGCAATAATCTGATTACCTGCGCTGTTATCACTAATAGCCTGTAAGAGAAGACAGCCACATTATTTTTAAAGGACATTAACCCAGCACACTATCGGGATAATGCCCATCGCCTTCTCCGTTTTATTTATCAGGGAAGAAGGTTATTAAACACAACGAAGGAAATAAACCATGATGAACAAAATGATGAAAACCGCCTGCGCCCTCGCTGTGCTGGCGGCCTCGGCCAACGTAATGGCTGAAAGCATAGAGCTGAAAGTAATCGGAACGATTACTCCGCCAGCGTGTAAGCCGATGCTTGCCGGTAGCGGTACGGTTGATTTTGGTACTATCGCGCCAGCGTCTCTCAGTAAAGACAATTATACCGTCCTAGCGGATAAAGAGACCACGCTGAATATCGTGTGTGATGCACCTGCAAAAGTGGCGATTAAAGCGGTTAGCGGACGTAAAAATACCACTTTATCAGATGGTGCCGAAGGCACTAACGGCGCAGCGAAACCGCTGGTGAATCTGGGTCAGTCAGCCGACTTCGGCGTGGCCGGTTTGGGCATGGACGGCGAGAAAAAAATTGGTGCCTACGGCGTGGTAGTGAGCGATGTAGTAGTAGACGGTGTCAACGGTCGGCCAATTAAATCCGAAGATAAGCAGACCTGGTCCGACAGCAATGCAAACGGCCTTTATCAGGCTAGTGGCAATGACAATTTCATCACATGGAGTAACGGTACTGACGTCGCGCCACTTTCTTTTGAAAATATGAATGCCAAGCTGACGGTGAAAACTTATCTGAATAAGTCTTCAGAGCTCGATCTTACCAAACCAGTAAATCTTGATGGTTTGACGACAATCGAACTGGTTTACCTGTAACTTTATAAGTTATCAGCTAGCTGCATTAAGAAACAACAACTCAAATAATCACAATCAAAATAATCAATAAGGAAATAAACCATGAAAAAGATGATAAAAAATGCCTGCGCAGTAGCAGTTATGGCTGCCTCATTCGCGACTATGGCGGAAAGTACCGACATGCGTGTTATTGGTGCAATATCTCCTGCAGCGTGTACACCTAACTTAAGCGGCAATGGAACGGTAGACTATGGCACAATCGCTGCCAATGGCTTATCTGCTGATAATTATAATGCTCTGCCAGCTAAAGAAATTAGCCTAACGATTGCATGTACTGCACCAGCAAAAGTTGCCTTGAGCGCAATCAGTGGCCGCAAGGGTTCAGCATTAGTATATTATAATGCAGAGGGCGCAGCGGGCTCAGGCAATGGTTTTATCAAGCCTGGATCTCCTTCTTATGCTGGTTTTGTAGGATTCGGTCTCGACGGTGAAAAACGTATCGGTGCTTATGCTTTAACTTATAGTAACGTTACACTAGATGGTGTAGTTGCTAATGTATCTTCAAGTTTTGATAAAACAGCATGGTCTAAAAGCACTAACAATTCAATTTATGATAACCAAGGAAGAATTAAATTTGATACCTGGTACACCGGTGAAGAAGCGATCCCATCTTCATTTGAAACCATGAGTGCAACTATTAATGTATATTCATATTTAAACAAATCCTCTGAACTTGATATTTCCAAACCAATCAAGCTGGATGGATTAACCACTCTGGAAATGGTTTACCTCTAAAAGTAAAGGCCGGAAAACCTCCGGCCATTTTTAATGTTTTATTCATTTTTAGCCGGGAGAAAATTATGTCTAACTCAACTTTACGTTATTGGCTGCTCATTGCTGCTTTACTAATCCCATACTCTTCCACATTTGCCACCGGTATGGTGCCAGATAGCTCAGTAGTAATTGTTGAACAAAGCGATGGTGAAGGGGCGATTAATATTAAAAATACGGATGCTACCCCCGTTTTGCTACTGACCACGCTGCAGGACACGCCAGACGATAAAGAACCGCTGCTGACCGTGACGCCGCCGGCGGCGCGCGTCGAGCCGGGCAAATCGCAGCGCGTACGTTTTATTCTTACCACCAAAGAGCCGCTGAAAACCGAACGCCTGAAGCGCGTGGTGGTGGAAGGCGTGCCGCCGCAGAAAAAAGACTCCAGCGAAGTGCGCATGACGGTGCGGCAGAACCTGCCGGTGATCATCCGTCCGGCCGGTCTGGCCAAAGAGATGGCACCGTGGAAACGCCTGAACTGGAAAATGCAGGGCGACCAGCTGACCGTCAGCAATGACTCACCGTACGTGGTGCGCCTGAACCAGGCGGTGCAGACGCTGCCCAACCGCAACGTCTACATGCTGCCGAACAGCTACGTGCTGCCGGGCCAGACATTTACCCTGACGGCGCAGGACGGCAAAAAAGCCGGAAATGCACAACAGGTACGCATCTCTCCGGCCACCACCTGGGGTTACAGCGTCGACACCTACGACGCGCCGCTCGCGCGCTAATGGAGTGAGCCGTGCCTGGAATTAACACGACACGACGTCTGCTGCCGCGCCCGCGCCTGCTGTGCGCGGTACTGTTCCCGGCGCTCTGCTGCTTCTCCGCTTACGGTGCTGAGGAGCTGGAGTTTGATAGCGCCGCGCTGGCCGCGCGCGGTATCGACCCGAAACTTGCGGCGCTGTTTAAAAATGCGCCGCGCTTCCTGCCCGGCGCGACCACGGTGGCACTGCGCGTCAACGGCGCTGAACGCGGTCGGGTGCGAGTCACCTTCGATGAGCAGGGCGAGCCTTGTATCGATCGCACCTTCCTGAAAGCCGCCGGCCTGCTGGTGCCGCGCGGCGTCAGCGACGACGGCTGTTTTGATCTGAAAAGCGCCTGGCAGCAGGCGGAAATCAGCGCTGATCCTGGCGAAGAGCGGCTGTCGCTGCTGGTGCCACAACAGGCGCTGGCCGCGCCGGATCAGCATGATAGCTGGCAGCACGGCGGTGCCGCCGGCATGCTGAGCTACGACGCGCAATACCTCGATTCGATTGGCAAAAACGCCGGGCTCAACTTCATGCAGGTTGGGCTGGAAGGCGGATTTAACGTCAGCGACTGGATTGTGCGCAGCCGTCAGACGGTATCGCGCTTCAACGGTGAAGTCTCACTCAACCATCAGGGTGCCTATGCCCAGCGTAGTTTTACCCAGACTAAACAGGTGCTGCAGGTGGGCCAGATCAACCTGCAAAACTCGCTGTTCGGCACCGGCCAGGTGCTGGGGGTGCAGCTTTTTCCTGAGCTCGGTCTGGAGAAGCGCGGCGGCGCCGGGCTGGTGGAAGGCATCGCGAACAGCGCGTCGGTGGTCGAAGTACGCCAGGCGGGCGTGCTGGTGTACAGCACCAGCGTGCCGGCCGGTCCGTTCAAACTGCAGGGTTTCTCCCTGCTCAATACCCGCAACGATTTGCAGGTAACGCTCACGGATACCCAAGGCAATAAGCAGGAGTTCGTGGTGCCGGCTGCGTCGCTGCCAATGAGCAGCGGCAGCGCACCGGGCCTGTCGATTGGCGTGGGTAAAATGACGCAGCTGGCGAGCAACGCCGGTTCGCCGTGGGTGGCCACGCTGTCGCGCGGCTGGGAACTGAACGCGCGCAATATTTTCACCGCCGGTCTGATGACCACCGCGCAGTGGCGCGCCGCCGCCATCAGCCTCAACAGCCAGCCGTTCAACCGTACGCAAACCCAGCTGCAAATCACCGCCAGCCAGGATGCGCGCCACGGCGATCGCGGCGTGTCGGTGTATAGCGCAGTGAGCCAGAAAGTCAGCGAGCGCATCAGCCTGAGTCTCAACGCCGCCACCCAAAGCAAGGGTTACAGCGATATGGGCGATGCGCAGCAGAATGAGCGTCGTCAGCGTGATTACAGCAGCCGCGACCAGATTGGCGCTGGCATCAGCTGGGCCGGTGGCGATGTCGGTACTTTCTCACTCGGCTGGGCACGCAGCCGCACGTTTAACGGCGACAGCATCTCGTATCTGCGCGGCGGCTGGAGCAAATCGTTTGACCGCGCTTACCTCAGCCTCAACGTCGAACGCAGCGGTGGTGGACGCAACAACACGCCAGAGCAGCGCGTTTATATGGCGCTCAATGTGCCATTTGGTGATTCAAAAACCGTCAGCAGCTACCTCAACCACAGCGATAAAAATGGTGCCCGTGCCGGTGCGCGTTACAACGACCGGCTGTCGCAGGATCGCAGCTGGAGCCTGTCGGCCGAGCGCGACTTCCGCCAGCAGCGCGACAGCCTGAGCGCCGGTATGGATATGGTGACGCCGGTCAGCCAGCTGAGCGGCAGCCTGAGCCGTTACGCGGAAGACAGCACCAGCTGGTCGCTGCGTGCCAGCGGTGGCGCAGTGGTGCACGGCGGTGGCGTCACGCTGTCGCCGTATCGCATCGGCGATACCTTCGGCATTGCCAAAGTTGGCGACGAGCGCGGCGTGCGGCTGGATACGCCAGGCGGCCCAACCTGGACGGACGGACGCGGCTATGCGGTCATTCCATCACTCAGTAGCTATCGCCGTTCTCAGGTGCAGATTGATGCACGCAGCCTGAAGAAGAACGTTGATATCGCCAACGGCGTACAGGAAACCAGCGCCGCACGCGGGTCAGTGAGTTATCTGGCGTTCGATATCGTACGCAGCCGCCGCGTACTGGTCGACGTGAAGGATAACGTCGGCAAAGTCCTGCCGTATGGCGCCAGCGTGTTCGACGCCAAAGATAACTTCGTGACGGCAGTGGGCAGCGACGGCAGCATCTTTATTTCCGATGCCGGTGACGGTGGCCGCATGGAAGTGCAGCTGGGCGGCAAAACTATTTGCAGCTTCGATCTGAAGTTGCCCGCAAAGCCGCAGGACGCCGGACTGTTTGAAAACGCCAGCGCGCAGTGCAGCTAACAGGAGAGAAGAAGATGAAGCATCTGTTTTACCCGCTCGGGCTGACACTGCTGCTGTGCCAGAACGCACTGGCCAGCCTGCCTACACTGCCCCAGGTGGCGCAGGATACGCCCTGCTCGCTGTCGCTCGGCACGCAGGAAGTAAACTATGGTCGCCAGACGCGCTATCAGCTGACGGACGCTGGCGGCGGTCAGCTTTCGCCCGGCAAACGCGAGCTGCTGCTCGGCGTGGTGTGTCCGTATAGCCAGCCGATGAAACTGGCACTGCGTGGCGATCGCGCGCTGGATGGCGCACTGCGCTGGGGTGAGCACGGCAGCGTGCGGCTGCGGCTGTACGACGCGCGGCTCGACGGCCAGCCGGTCGCGCTGCTTCAGGAGCAAAGTGGCCAGAGCAGCGAAAGCCTGCTGCTGCGTCCCGGCGAGCCGTTCAGCGCGGTGCAGAACGGCAATGTGGTGGAAGGGAAAGCCTTTACCGCGCAGCTGGAAATTGTGCCACTGCTGCCGGAGAGCGCATCACGCGTGGCGCTGCAAACCGACAACGAAGCACGACTGACCCTGGAGCTGCTGCGCTAACTCCGCGCTGCACCGCTCCGCCATTCCCGCAACGGGCGCACTGATGCGCCCGTTTTTTTACGCCATAAAAAGGAGAACAGACATGGCACACTTCCGACTTTCCCCTCTCTCTTACAGCTGCGCGCTGGCGCTGCTGGTTGCCAGCGGTGC